>CAIJIA010000068.1 GCA_903820655.1 uncultured Chloroflexota bacterium | reverse complement strand
GAGACGTCAGCCAAGAAGCCGAGCGCCGCCGGCGTTGCTCCCGCAATAAAGAACATCGAGCCACAGAGGAGGGTGAAGAGCAGCGCGATCAGTGGGAGATCGGCGCCGCTGAGGCGATTCATCGTAAAGACCGCCGTCATGGCCACGACGAAAGCGACGAGGCCCAAGAGGAGCATCGTCGTTCGGCGGAAGTTGGCGAAGCGGTTCCCCCAGAAGAAGAGGCCAACGCCGCCAATCAGCGCCACAAAGGCGAAGGCGGAGGTGATCACCGTGAAGGGGAAACCACTCATCAGGAACTGCCCGCGCGACTCGACCCCTGAATCGCCGAGGAGAAGGTTCAACCCCTGGGGCACCCAGACGCCAATGATGGCGTTGATGGAGACCCACGTTGGCACGAAGAGCAGAATCCCTCGTTGGCTGAAGAGCTTGAGATATTTCTGGAGTCGGTTCTCCGTCGTATGCGCCGGACGCTCGTGCTCGTCTTTGACGCCGTAGGCGAAGAGTGCGAGTGAGAGCAGATAGATGCCCCCGTTGACGGCGAATGCGCCGACCGCAAAGAAATCCCAGAGCGGTCCGGCAAGCGCAGTGCCAGCGACGAGTAGTCCACCGAGCGTCGCCACTTCAAAGAGCGTGACGACGCGGCCGCGCAGTTTGGCGTCGTGGCTGGTCTTCGCCGCCACGTAGGAGAGGATCGACGGAACGCTCGCCGCAGTTGAAGAGCCTTCCAGCAATCTGGTGCAGATCAAGAGCGGAATTGTGATCGCAAACGGCGTCAGTATGACGGCGGCCAAGCCGAAGAGAGGCCCGAGCAGCATGACCGGTTTGCGTCCAATCCGGTCGGCAATGATGCCGAAGATCGGCGAGCCGAGCAGCTCGGTCACATAGAAGGCGAGGGTGATCGTCGCCAGGTCCACGGGGGTGATGCTGACGGTGCCCGACTGATGGAGATGCTTGTTCCAGACGATCAGCAGCGCGCCCGTGGTCCCCGTTGCGGTTCGCAACGTCAGGGTGCCGAGGAGCAGGGCCTTCATTGATCCAGTCATCTCTTGCAGCATACGGGTTCCCGTCTTCGGCGGTCGGTATACTCCGCCCATGCCAACCAACGTCGCCCAGTCGTATCCCTACAAGCGCGAGAGCGAAGCGGACCGCGCCGCCGCTGTTGCGGCAACGTTGCACGCCCACGAGGGGCTCGCCGACAAGCTCAGCGCCGAGGCGCTCCCCTATGACGGTGCCGATGGCGACGAGGCGTGGGCCTGGCGCTGTCGCACGGTCGGCTGCCCTGGGGTGCTCCACACCGCCGGCTACGCCCGCGAGAAGCACGCGATCGTGGCCCTCTGTGATGGTTGCGGCCAGATCGCGCTGCGATAGATGAGCGGCGAGCGCGTTCCCGAGATCGTGCCGATCAGTTCGGCGAATAAGCCGACGCAGGTCGAGATCGTTGGCGACCGCATTCGCATCGCCTCGCTCGAAGTCGTTGATCGAGCCCTCGCCGGCTTCCTCGAGAGCCGCACCCCCGAGGACCGCGCCGAGACGGTTGAACGCGCTATGCGCGTTGGCCTCATGGCGCTGCAGAGCGCCAGCGGCTCTATTGATGTGGACCATGTGCGCCGTGCCTTCGACAAGTTGCTCACTGATGCCGGTGAGTCAAACAAGAAGGCGACCGCCGAGGTCGAAGAGATCCTGCGCAAGACCTTCGCCAACGAGGGTGGCGCTTTGCCTGCAACCCTGGAGCGCTTCCTCGGCGATAAGGGTGAGCTCGCCCTCTTCACCAAGGACTTGTTCGACGAGAATCGTCGCGACTCGGCGCTCGGCAAACTCAACACCATCCTTGGCACCTACTTCGATGGCGATGCGAGCAAGCTCGCCCACCTTCTTGACCCAACGCGCGAGGCGTCGCCGCTGAGCGGCTTCCGCGCCGAGATCGCCAAGCGCTTCGACGATGTGCTGCTGAAGATCGTTGAGCTCGATGCGTCGCAGAAGGCGGCCAAGGGCGAGCGCAAGAAGGGAACAGCGAAGGGCGCCGACTTTGAGTCGCGTGTTATCGCCGAATACACCGAACTACTTCGCGCCACCAACGACGAGATTGAGGGGACCGGTGGTCTGACCGGCGCAGTCCCCGACTCGAAGAAGGGTGACGCGGTGATCACCATCAATGGCCGCGACGCCTCCGCGGCGGTGTTGCGCATCGTTGTTGAGGTGAAGGACAAGTCGATGACGACCCCGGCCATTGAGAAGGAGCTCGCCGAGGCGCGGGAGAATCGCAAGGCCGAGATCGCACTGATGGTCTTCAGTGAGGCGGCGGCCCCCGCGGGTGCCTCACCATTCGTCATCAGCCGGCATGGCGTCTACTGCGTCGTTGATCCTGAGGCCCCCGATGTTGCGATTCTTGAGGCGGGGTACCGACTCGCGCGCATCTCAGCACTGATCCGCGCCAAGTCAGAGGGGAGTGGCGTCGACCTCTCGGCGGTGAAGGACGCGATCGATGCGCT
>CAIJIA010000067.1 GCA_903820655.1 uncultured Chloroflexota bacterium | reverse complement strand
GCTCTTGCTGCAGGCTGCTGCGGGGATTGCGCTGGCTGGCGGGCGCGTCCTCTATGCGTCGGGTGAAGAGTCGGCGGCACAGATCGCCGACCGCGCCGAGCGGCTCGGCCTCATGGCGACCGTTGCCGCTGACAGCGTAGAGATTCTTGCTGAGAGCGAGGTCGGTGCTATTGCCGAGGCGGGGCATCGCGACCGTCCGACACTTCTAATCGTCGACTCCATTCAAACCGCAACACTCGCGGAGCTAGAAGGCCCTGCAGGGAGTGTGGGCCAGGTGCGCGGGAGCGCCGAGGTACTCGCTGGTGTCGCACGTGCAACCGGAGCCGCAGTGATCCTCGTTGGGCATGTCACCAAAGAGGGGAGCATCGCGGGGCCGAAGACGCTTGAACACCTTGTTGACGCAGTAATCATGCTCGACGGCGATCGTCACGGCACGCTGCGCACGCTGCGCGCCGCAAAGAACCGCTTCGGGTCTACCGATGAACTTGGGCTGCTTGAGATGGGTGAGGGCGGCCTCGCGGGAATCGAAGACCCGGGTCGTGCCTTTATTGACGATCGCGACGAGCGTGCGCCTGGCGCCGTTGTCGCGCCGCTCCTGGAGGGGAGCCGCCCGATGCTGGTTGAGGTGCAGGCACTGGTTGCTGGCACGGCATACGGCACACCGCGGCGCACAGGTCGCGGGCTCGACACCGCGCGCCTCTCCCTCTTGTCTGCGGTGCTTGCGCGTCGCGCCGGGATTGCGCTGAGCGACCGCGACATCTACGCCAACCTGGTTGGCGGCATCGTTCTCGATGAGCCCGCCCTTGATCTGCCACTTGCACTCGCACTCGCCTCGTCACAGAGTGACCGCCCCATCAATCGCGCACTCGTCGCTGTGGGTGAGGTCGGGCTCCTCGGCGAGCTTCGCCAGGTCTCTGGGCTCGCGCGTCGGCTGCGTGAGGCGGCGCGTCACGGATTCACCACGGCGATCGTTCCCGCTCCGCGACGTGGTGCCGCGAGCGAACCGATGCCTGAAGGGATGAAGGTCATCGCCGTGCGTACCTTGCGTGAAGCGATCACCGAGGCGCTCGGTGAGTAGCGGCCCAACGTTTGACGTCATCGTCGTTGCGGCAGGCTCTGGCCTCCGCATGGGTGGCGTCGACAAGGCTCTGATCCCCATTGCCGGAAAACCGGCATTGCGCTGGTCACTGGAATCGTTCGCGGCAACCCCTGATGTTCGACGCATCGTCGTCGTTACCGCTCAAGATCGTGTGGCCACCTACGCCGCACTCCCCTGGGTTCCGAGCGCTGTGGTCGCCGTCGTTCCTGGCGGCGCGACGCGATCGGAGTCGGTCGCTGCTGGCCTCCACGCCTTAGAGCGCGCCCCAGGCGAGGCTGGTGCGGTACTGCTGATTCATGATGCCGCACGCCCCGGCGTTGATGCCGACGTCACGCTCCGCGTGGCGACGGCCGCCCAGCAGCACGGTGCCGCAGCGCCGGTCATGCCGATCGCCGACACACTGAAGCGCGTCGCGCCAAGAGCCACAGGTGCCGCAACGACTCACAGCTCAGGGAGTGTCGACCGTGCGGGCGTTGTCTCGGCGCAAACCCCGCAAGGGATCGCCGCGCAACATGTAGCTGCATTTACCGCTGCGCTTGCGAGCGATCCTGACGCGACCGACGATACGAGCATCCTTGAATCGATCGGCGTTGCTGTTGAGCTGGTGCAAGGCTCGGCGCGGCTGCGCAAGTTGACTGAGCCTGACGATCTGCTCTCTGTTGGGGCAATGCTGCGACCGTCTGACCCGACGGTCTCCTTCAGCGAAATCCTCTCCTCCCTCCCAGGGAGCCGCATCCGCGTTGGGTGGGGCGACGACGCGCATCCGGTTGGCGAGGGCGGCACGCTGCAACTCGGCGGCCGCGCCTTTCCAGAGAGCCCGGCGCTGATCGGGCACTCCGATGGCGATGTGGTGCTCCACGCCGTGGCAGACGCCCTCATCGGCGCCGCAGGGCTTGGGGATCTGGGGCGTCTCTTCCCCGCTACGGAAGCGACACCGAAGGGGATTGCGAGTGGCACCCTCCTCGCCGAGAGCGTGGAGCGTGCCGCCGCCGTCGGCGTGCAACCGCTCTGGGTCGATCTACTCATCACCGCTAGTGCCCCAAAGCTCGCCCCGCATCTCGATGAGATCGGCGCGAATGTGGCTGGCCTCCTCGGCATTCCCGTCGACCGCGTCAGCGCGAAGGCGTCGAGCGGTAATCTGGTTGGCGACGAGGGTGCCGGCAAGGCGATTCGCTGTGCCGCCATCCTTGTAGCGCAGCGAAGGGGTACCTCGGAGTGAGCCTGCAGTTCCGCGACACGTTGAGCGGGGAGACTCGACCCTTCACGCCCGTCGACCCAAAACAGGTC
>CAIJIA010000066.1 GCA_903820655.1 uncultured Chloroflexota bacterium | reverse complement strand
TCCGCGCAACTCGTTGGCGCGCTCCTCCACGTCGTCCATGGCGTGTTCGGTGGCGCGTCCGGTCTGCAGCTCTTGGTCGTGCACGGCGCGCATCGCCGCGTCAACTTCAGCCGGCACTGGTCCGTTGCTCCCCGCGTTGAGGTAGATGCTCGCCTCGGTCGAGGGCATGAGCGTTCGAAGTTCGGTGACCTTCTCGTGGTCGCTCATTCTGCCTCCCCTGCCGATCCGCTTGAGGCGCGGCAACGCGCCTCAATCGCCGAGAGTGACGCTACCTGATCGGGACCGAGATCGGTGCGGAAGCGCACGATGCGTGGGCCGCGAAGGGTGTAGCCCGAGCCGCTTCGCTCACTGCGCCGCAACTCGTCGAACGACACCTCCACCACGATGCGTGGCTCAACGCTGCGGTAGTTGCCGAGCTGCGCCACCGTATGTTCCTCAAACCAGCGCCCCATCTCGCTCATCTCGCGTTCACCTAGCTGTGCTGAGGCGCGACCGAGGGTGGTGAGCCTGCCAGAGAGATCGTCGCGCACGGCAAAGGTCAGCTCCGACAAGAGCGTTCGACTACGCCCAACGCCGTACTCCACTCCAACTACCACGCAGTCGACGCTATCAATTGGATGCTTCAACTTGAGCCACGCTGATCCACGGCGACCGGGGGCGTAGGCGGCGGTCGTTGACTTCAATACGATCCCTTCGGAACCGCGCATGCGTGCGGCGATGAACTCCGCCTCAATCTCTTCAATGCCGCTCACGACTCGCTGCGGCGCAAGTCGAATCACACCGTCACATCGCTCCGTGATGCCGATTGCAGAGAGTGCAGCGTGTCGCTCTTGCAGCGTCGCGCCGATCAGGAGTTGATCGCCATGGGCAATAAGATCGAATGCGATGAACTGCACCGCGGTTCGCTCACGTTCGTGGAGCGTGGTCTCTGCACCGCTCAGCCGTGATTGCACTGCGCTGACTGGAAGCGGGTGTCCCTCTTCAAAGGCGATGATCTCGCCATCAAGCACGAGTGATTCTGGGAGTTGTGCTGCGGCGGCGGCAATCTCTGGGAAGGCCACAGTAATTTCGTTTGCATCGCGCCCATAGAGTGCGACCTGGCCATCGGCAACGTGCAGTTGCACACGGATGCCGTCGTACTTGTCTTCCACAGCAATTGCGCCGGCGGCGATCTCGCTCAGCCGCTCCATCGCATCGGCCGCACCGGCGGCTGGTGCGGCGAGCATGGCTGGGATCGGATGGAAGTAGTGGAGCTTCGCTTCGGCGAGAGCACCGCGCTTGGCGAGCAGCGCCACGCGGCCGGCATCCCCCTCAAGGGTTATTGCCCAACGAACAGCGTTCACGTCGGCGTCGAACGCTGTGGCAATCGCACTCTCCAGGAGACCATCGCGCAGGCCGATCTGCACGTCGCCCGAGAGCATGCGCACGATGTACTTCGCCGCGATCGGTGAGGTGCCGTAGAAGAGCTGCATCAGCAGGTCGTGACGGCGCTGGCCACTGGCGCCACGGATGGCGGCGAAGGCTTCAGGGAGTGAGCGGAGGGTCGGCGCTGAGCCTGACCCTGCAACGGGTAGGACCCCTGTGGCGCTGGCAATGGCACTGCTGCGCACCTGCGCGTGGCGCTCCTCGCTGGCGGCAGCCTCGCCGGCGATGGGGCGCTCGCTCTCGAGGAGCTCCTCAACGGCGAGGCCGATGTCGCCCGTCTCATCGAGGATCTTGGCGAGCGATCCGGCCGGTGCGCCCGCAACCTCCTCGACCGCCTTGGCGAGTGCCGGCCACGAGACAGCGCCTGCCTGTGCGGCACCCCGGCTGCCGAGGAGTCGGCAGATCACCTCAAGGTCAACCTCGTCAGCGGAGCGGAGCGCATCGGTGAAGAGGCGCGCCTTCTCCGAGGTGCGCGAGGCACCCTCAATCTTGCGCGCGAGTTGCATCCAGCTAAGCATCGAGGCGATCGTATACCGTGACCGCGTGGTCGGATCACAGCGCCAAGGATCAATCGGCGGACATGAGGCAATCCTCGTGGGCGAGCACGTCGCGCTGCGCCCACACACCGCCGATACCCTCCCAGCACTCAAGCGCTGGTATGCCGACCCCGAGCTCGTACGCCTCGCCCGTCACCGCAACGAGCCGCTCACCGGCGACGAGGTAGAGCGCCTCGTTCGCGACCGCTTCACCACCGCCCAGATGCTCGCCTTCGCCCTCTACGAACGTGTCGGCGCTACCGAGCAGTTAATTGGCAGCTGCACGTTGGCGAATCTCGATATTGAGAATGGCGCAGCCACGTTTCACCTGATGATCGGCGAGCCTGCCGCCCGCGGGCGCGGCCTCGGCAGCGAGGCGACGCGACTCGTTACCCAGTTCGCCTTTGAGGCGCTCGGCCTTCATCGCATCAGCCTCACGCTCTTCGCCTTCAACGAGGCGGCGATGCGCTGCTACACCAAGGCGGGCTTTACAGAAGAGGGGCGCATGCGTGATGCGATCACCCGAGATGGCCGACGCTGGGACGAGATTCAGATGGGGCTCCTCGCAACCGACGCGTCGTAGCGAGCGAAGTTAGGCGCGGAACGCCTTCCGAGTCATGTCAATGAAGCGCTCGCGATCCACGCGATAGACCACGCGGCAGTTCGGCTCGCGCTTCGTGTTGCCAAGGTGATCAACGATGGTTTGTCCGCGCTCGTGTCCGAGGCCGAGCGACACCTCAACACGAAGATGCGCTTCGCTACTCGCGATGTCTGGCTCGAGTGCCACCGCCATGGCGATTGGGTCTGGCCAGTCGAAGCCCTTCAGCTTTGATGCCTCTTCGCAGAATTTGCGCAATACACGCTGAATGTCGATGCTGTACTGACCGAGCGGTCCGAGCGCGCGCAACTCTGCGGCAAGATCATCTTCAATGACGGCGTCGGCGACAGAGACGTCCCAGCCGACCATCTCGACCTTCATGCCGGACTCCAACACAATGTGTACCGCTTCGGGGTCGACCCACCAGTTGAATTCGGCGAGCGGCGTGATGTTGCCAGGGAGCACACCCGTGCCGCCCATGATCACGCAGCGCTTTACCCAACTGGCGAACTTCGGCTCAATGCGAATGGCGAGGGCGAGATTCGTGAGCGGCCCAAGCGCAACGAGCTCGAGCTCGCCTGGCTCCTTGCGGAACGCTTCGATCATTTCGTGCACCGCGTTGTTGCTGGTTGCCTTGCGGCCCTTCAGCGGTAGGCCGATGTCGCCCATGCCGTCGGCGCCATGCACATGCTGTGCGGTAGCGAAGGGGCGAACAAGC
>CAIJIA010000065.1 GCA_903820655.1 uncultured Chloroflexota bacterium | reverse complement strand
CGTTGGCTTGGCGCTCGTCGCCTTCGTCTACTTCCACTATCAGGGCGTTCGTGCACTTGGTATCGGCGGCTATCTCGGTAAGTTCTTCACCCTGAAGAGCGGCCCAATCGGACTCTTCGTTGGCGTGTTGGAGTTTTTCCTGGAGCTCGTCAAGCCGATCACCTTGGCGATGCGACTCTTCGGCAACATCTACGGCGGTGAGCTTGCCCTTACCGTGATGACTACGATCACCCTCGCCTACATCCCAGTTGCCCTGTATGGCCTCGAGCTCTTCGTGGGCCTCATGCAGGGGATCATCTTCAGCGTCCTTGTCCTCGTCTTCACCATGCTGGCCATGGAGGGGCATCACGAGGAGGGGCACGATGAGCACAGCCCGGCGGCGGCCGGGGATGGCGCGACGGCGGGAGCCGAATCGCGAGTTGCGGCACACTAGCCGCAGGCAGAAACGGAGCGTCGGACGCACGGCACGAGTCCGGGCGGCGACACAGTAGGAGGTACGAACCATGGACAAGCTTCAGGCGGGCATCGCAGCCCTCGGCGTAATTGGGCCGGCCCTCGGCGTAGGCATTGCCACTGCGGCAGCCGCTAGCGCAATCGGTCGCAACCCAGAGGCAGCGGGCGCAATCCGCGGCGTCTTCATCATCGGTGCCGCATTCGCAGAAGGCCTTGGCGTTCTCGCGATCGTGCTCGGCATCCTTTCACTCGTTCTGTAAGGCGACTGACTAACGATGCAGGCAATCGACCTGATCCAGGGAGCGCTTGGCGCCATCCCGTTTGCTGAGGCCGCCGCTGGCGAAGCCGAAGGCGCCGGGCTGAGCTTCAACCTCTTCTGGATCCTTGTCTCGGCGGCGAACTTTGGCTTCTTCATTATTGTGCTGCGCGCAGCGGCGCTCGGCCCAATCACGAAGATGCTCGATGAGCGACGTGAGCGCATTGAGCGCGGACTTCGCGAGGCGGCTGAGGCCACGATCGCCAAGAGTCGCGCTGAAGAGGCGGCGGGCGTTGCGCTCGCCGACGCTCGACGGGAGTCAAACGAAATCCGCGCCAACGCCGATAAGGCAGCAGCGCAGATTCGCGACGAGCAGGTCGCCACACTGAAGGCGGAGTTGGATCGCATGCGAGCCGACGCCACCAAGGAGATTGAGGCGGCGCGCGTCAGCGCACTCGCAGCAATCCGCAGTGAGGTTGCCGATCTCGCCATTGGTGCCGCCACGAAGGTGGTCGGCTCTTCGATGGACGGCGATCGTCAGCGCGCCCTGGTGGGCGAGTTCTTGGACGAGCAGTCCAAGAAGGGGAACTGATCGTGGATCGACCGCTCGGCTCTGCACGACGATATGCAGCGGCACTCCTTGGCCTGGCCAAGGACGCGTCGTCGGCGACGTCACAGGCAGACGAGCTCGACCGCCTCGCGGCGGTCCTTGCGGCACCGGGTGCTCGCCAGATTCTCGACGACCCACGCACGCCAGCATCTGGCCGTGTGGCGGCACTCGAGAAGGCGGCGGGCGGCACGGTGAGCCCACACATTCATACGTTGGTTGGCATGTTGGCGCGACGACGCACCCTTGCGTCGATCCCGGCAATCGCTGAGGCAACGCGCGACGCGCTGAATGCGCGCAACGGCATCACCATCGCCCGCGTGGTCACCGCCCTTGAGGCGAGCCCTGCGGAGCGCACGCGATTCGAAATAGAGGCCGCCACGATGGCGGGCCATGCAGTGCAGATGTCGTACGAAGTAGATGCAAGCCTCGTCGGCGGAGCAACGCTCCGCGTCGGCGATCGACTTGTGGATGGCAGCGTTAAGGGGCGGCTCTCGCGAATGCGCGAGCGGATCCTCTCGGTCGCCGGCTGAACCGGCAGAGCGCGTAGAGCAGCGAGGAGCGAGAAGATCATGGCAATTAAGTCTGACGAGATCATCAGCATTCTGAAGGCCCAGATCGAAGGGTTCGATGGGAGCGCCGAGTCGCGCACCGTCGGTACCGTTGTTGAGGTGGGCGATGGCATTGCACAGGTCTACGGACTTTCAGGCGCGCTCTCGTCTGAACTTCTGGAGTTCCCAAACGGCGTTGCCGGCATGGCCTTGAACCTTGGTGAAGAGACTGTCGGCGCCGTGCTCCTTGGCGACGCGAAGTCCATTAAGGAAGGCGACACCGTCAAGACGACCGGCAGGGTTGTTGAGGTACCAGTCGGCCCCGAGCTCATCGGACGTGTTGTTGACCCACTCGGTCGACCACTCGACGGCAAGGGCCCAATCAACGCGAAGAAGTCGCGCCCAGTTGAGCGCATCGCTCCGGGCGTTATTAGCCGTAAGTCGGTGACCACACCAGTGCAGACCGGCATCAAGGCCGTTGACGCACTGATTCCAATCGGCCGCGGTCAGCGCGAGTTGATCATCGGCGACCGCCAGACCGGCAAGACCGCCGTTGCAGTCGACACGATCATCAATCAGAAGGGGAAGGGCCTCATCTGCATCTACGTCGCGATTGGCCAGAAGCTCTCGACCGTGCGCACCGTTGTTGCGCAGCTTGAGAAGCAGGGCGCAATGGCGCACACCGTGGTGGTGGTCGCCGGCGCTGAAGATCCAGCACCGCTCCAGTACCTCGCACCATTCGCCGGTTGCGCGATTGGCGAAGAGATCATGGAGAACGGCGTCACCATTGACGGCGTGCTCGTGCGCGACGCACTCTGCGTCTACGACGATCTTTCGAAGCACGCCGTTGCATATCGCGAAATGGCGTTGCTCTTGCGCCGACCACCAGGACGCGAAGCCTACCCAGGCGACGTCTTCTATCTGCACAGCCGTCTGTTGGAGCGCGCAGCGCGCCTCTCCGATGATCTCGGCGGTGGCTCACTGACGGCGCTGCCGATCATTGAGACGCAGGCGGGCGACGTGTCGGCCTACATTCCGACGAACGTCATCTCGATCACCGACGGTCAGATCTTCTTGGAGACCGACCTCTTCAACGCCGGTCAGCGACCAGCGGTGAACGTTGGTATCTCTGTATCGCGCGTGGGTTCCGCCGCGCAGACGAAGGCGATGAAGAAGGTTGCTGGTCCGTTGAAGCTCGACCTTGCGCAGTACCGCGAACTTGCGGCCTTCGCACAGTTCTCGGGCGACCTCGACAAGTCGACACGCGACCAGCTGACGCGTGGCGAGAAGCTCTCGTCGATCATGCGCCAGCCGCAGTACCAGCCGGTCTCGATGGAGAAGCAGGTTGCGATTCTGTACGTGGCATCGAAGGGGAAGCTCGACGACGTACCAACGCCACGCGTTGGTGAGTTTGAGTCGGGCTTCGGCACCTTCCTTGAGCGCGAGCGCGCAGCGATCTTGACGAGCATCGCCAAGGAGAACGCAATCTCCGACGATACGGCGAAGGGTCTCGATGAGGCCGTCGACGCATTCCGAAAGGGGTTCCTCGCCTAACGGCGAGGGGCGAGCGGCGAGGAGAGCATGCCAAGTCAGCGCGAGATTCGACGTCGAATCGGATCGGTGAAGAACATTCGCCAGATCACCCGCGCCATGCAGTTCGTTGCCGCCTCAAAGCTGAAGCGCGCCCAAGACGCCACGCTGGCGAGCCGCCCGTACGGGCACTCGATCGACGAGGTCATTGCCGACCTCGCGGCCGTGTTGGGCGAAGAGGGGCACCCACTCCTTCGCACCCCAGAGAGCGGCGCCCCGCGCACGATCGTGCTCTTCACGACCGACCGCGGCCTCGCCGGCGCCCTGAACAGCAACCTGATCCGTTTCGCCCTGAAGGAGCTCGAGGTGGCTGGGCCAGGCAGCATGATCATCACGATCGGCAAGAAGGGGCGCGATGCGCTCGCCCGCGGCGGCTACGAGATCAGCGCCGCCTTCCCGGGGTACGGCGACAAGCCAACCTTCGGCGACGTCACCGCACTCGTCAGCCTCCTCGTTGGCGATTTCCTGGCAGGCCGCTCGGCGGGCGTCACCCTGATCCATCCAGCATTCATCTCCACACTGACGCAGCGCCCAGAGGCGGTGCAGCTGCTTCCAATCAAGGCGTCGGCCGACACCGCTGGCATTCCGGGGAACCAGTTCCTCTTTGAGCCCGACCCAGCGGCGGTGCTTGAGGCGCTGCTGCCACGCTACGTCGCGACGCGCATCTTCCAGGGCGTGCTCGAGACCACGGCATGCGAGCAGTCGAGCCGCATGGTGGCAATGAAGAACGCAACCGAGAACGCAGGCGACCTCATCAGTGATCTCACGCTTACGTACAACAAGGTGCGACAGTCGAACATTACGCGTGAAATGATCGAAATTGCTTCAGGCGCAAGCGCGAACTGAACATAGAAAGGCAGGAGGAGTGATGGCGAACGCAACCGCAGCAAAGGCAGGAGCCGTAGGAACCGTAGTTTCGATTACGGGGCCGGTCGTTGACATTGAGTTCGCCGCACGCGAGCTGCCAGCGATTTATAACGCCGTACGCATTGATCGAACCGATGGTTCGCTCGTTGTTGAGGTGCAGCAGCACCTTGGCAACAATCGCGTGCGCACCGTTGCCATGACCACCACCGACGGGCTTGCCCGCGGCGCAAAGGCGACCGACCTCGGCGCACCGATCTCGGTGCCCGTTGGTGCCGGAACGCTCGGCCGTGTGTTTAACGTGCTCGGCGAGCCGATCGATCAGGCCGGCGAAGCGAAAGTGGATCAGTACCTGCCAATTCACCGCTCCGCACCAGCGTACGAAGACCTCACCACCGAGACCGAACTCTTCGAGACCGGCATCAAGGTCATCGACCTTGTCTGCCCGTTCAAGAAGGGCGGGAAGATCGGCATCTTCGGCGGCGCCGGCGTCGGCAAGACCGTCGTGATCCAGGAGCTGATTCGCAACGTTGCGCAAGAGCACTCCGGCTACTCCGTGTTCGCGGGTGTCGGTGAGCGTTCGCGCGAAGGGAACGACCTGATCGGCGAAATGCGCGACTCAGGCGTTATCGATAAAACCGTGATGGTGTTCGGCCAGATGAACGAGCCACCTGGAGCACGACTTCGCGTCGCACTCTCGGGCTTGACGATGGCCGAGTACTTCCGCGATGCGGAAGGGCGCGACGTGCTGCTCTTCATCGACAACATCTTCCGCTTCACCCAGGCGGGCTCTGAGGTTTCTGCGTTGCTCGGCCGCATGCCAAGCGCCGTGGGCTATCAGCCAAACCTGGCGACGGAGATGGCGGCGCTCCAGGAGCGCATTACGTCGACGAAGAAGGGTTCGATTACCTCGCTGCAGGCCGTGTACGTGCCAGCAGACGACTACACCGACCCAGCACCGGCAACCACCTTCGGACACCTTGACTCGACGATTCGCCTCGAGCGATCGATCACCGAGCTTGGTATCTATCCGGCGGTGGATCCGTTGACGTCGACGTCGCGCGTGCTCGATCCGCTCGTGGTTGGTGTGAACCACTACGAGACGGCGCGAGAGGTGCAGCGAGTGTTGCAGCGCTACCGTGACCTGCAGGACATCATCGCCATCCTTGGTCAGGACGAGCTTTCGCCTGATGACAAGCTGTTGGTGAACCGTGCCCGCAAGTTGCAGCGCTTCATGAGCCAGCCGTTCTTCGTGGCCGAGGTATTCACTGGCCGCCCCGGCAAGTTCGTGAAGATCGCCGACACGATCGCCTCGTTCCGAGAGATCCTTGAAGGGAAGGCCGACGAACTGCCAGAGCAGGCGTTCTTCCTTGCAGGAACTCTCGACGACGTTCGGGCGAACGCCGCCGCGCTCAACAAGTAAGGGTTCGTACCCATATGCCATTTACGTTGGAGATCGTGACGCCGGAGCGCCTCGCCTGGAAGGGCGAGGCCTCCGCGTTGGTCTTACCAACGATTGATGGCGAGGTCGGCATTCTGCCGAAGCACGAGCCGTACGTGACCGTGCTTGGCTCCGGCGAAGGGCGCATCACGACGCTCGATGGTTCGATCGAGCACATCGCCATCATTGGTGGCTTCGTGCAGGTGCGACCCGATCGCGTGGTGGTGCTCGCCGAGTCGGCCGACCTTTCAGGGGAGCTCGACATTGCCACCATTGAGAAGGCGAAGGCTGCCGCCGAAGCGGCGATCTCTGGCGCTGGTACGCAGGATCCCGCCTCGCTCGCAACCGCCCGAGCCTCGCTCAGCCGCGCCCTCCTGCACCTGCGCGTCGCCGAGCGCCGCCGCAAGCGCTAGCGCACGCCGCCACCCGTGCGGGTGGCCCAAGAAAGTGAGCCCCTGTTGGACGCTTCTGCTGCAAACGGCGAGAATCCGCCCATGACCGCCGTGAAGCCGTTCTCGTGGGAGTACCGACCGATCCCCCTGGCGAAGGAGGAGTTCCGCATTCAAGGCGGGCAACCCCTCGCTGGCCGCGTGCGGGTGAGCGGCGCGAAGAACGCCGCCCTGAAGGTGATGGCCGCCGCGGTGCTGACCGGCGAACGCGTAAGCCTGGAGAACATTCCAGGGATCCTCGACATCGATGTGCTCGCCGACACCCTGCGCGACATCGGTGTGACCATTGAGCGACCAACCCCCGAAACCATGAGCCTGCAGGCGGCGAACGCCGAATGGCTCTTTGTGCCGCTTGAAGCCGCAGCAAAGATGCGTGCCAGCTTCATGCTCCTCGGCCCACTCCTCGCGCGGTTCGGCCGCGTGATCATCAGCAACCCTGGCGGCGACCGCATCGGCCGTCGCCCCGTCAACCTGCACGTCGACGCAATGCGCGCCCTCGGCGCCGAGATCGACTATCGCGACGGCTACTACTTTGCGAAGAGCAACGGCCGCCTCACTGGGGCAACCATCACCTTCCCGCAAATTACGGTGATGGGAACCGAGAACGCCATTCTT
>CAIJIA010000064.1 GCA_903820655.1 uncultured Chloroflexota bacterium | reverse complement strand
GTTGCGCCGCGGGTTGGGCCAGTGGTGTTTACCTCAACGGCACGGTCAAGCCACTCCGTCATATAGGTGGGGTCGGCGACGATGCCCGCGGCGAGCGGGTCGTGGAGTGGGCACTCGCGCGTGCCGAACGTTCGCTGATAGACGTCGAGGTAGTGACTCAACACCTTGAGGGCGAACTTCGAGCGCACCGAGCCGATCGCCTCAATGTCGGCAAGCTCCTTGGTGCGCAAGCGCGTGACCTGGGTCACATCAAGTCCAACCATGGTCACCGGCCACTCGGCACCGAAGACAAGGTTCGCCGCCTCAGGGTCGTGCCAAATGTTCGCCTCAGCGGTTGCGGAGGCATTCCCTTCGTGAGCAATCGCGCCGCCCATCACCACTACAGAGCGCACACGCCCCGCGAGGTCCGGGTCGAGGCAGAGGGCGAGGCCAAGGTTGGTCAGTGGGCCAACGGCGAGTAGGTCGATCTCTCCTGGCATCTCGCGGGTAAGGCGCAGGATCTGCGACACCGCGTCTTCCGTGCCAGGCCCGCGCTTCGGCGCTGGCTGGTTGGTGTTGCCGAGACCGTCTTCGCCATGCACCCACTCGGCGGTAGCGAGCGGCTGTGCCATGGGTCGGCGCGCGCCGTAGGCGACCGGTACGTCGTTAAGGCCGCAGAGCTCGAGGAGGCGACGAGCGTTGACGGCGGCAAGGTCAGCGGGGATGTTGCCGTGCACGCTGCCAACGGCGATCAGTTCAACGTCGCTGCGCCCGGCGAGGTGGAGCATGGCGATCGCATCATCGATCCCCACGTCGGCGTCCAGCAAGATCTTTCGGCGTTCCATAGGGGTGTGATCATAGGGGTCAGCGGGGTTGATTGACTGCGCCGCTGCTAGAATCCCGCAGATGAAGCAGACGAGCGCTCCAGGCACCGACCAGCGCGTCGTAATCGTTGGCCTCGGCTATGTCGGTCTCCCTCTAGCCCTCTCATTCCATGATGCTGGACTCACGGTTTCGGGCATTGATGCGTTTGCTGGCCGGGTGGCCGAGCTCAACGCGGGCTCCAGCCCGATTGACGACATCTCTGACGCACGACTCAAGAGCGCGCTCGCCGCAGGGTTCACCGTGGTGGCCCCTGGCGGGCCAGAGATCGGCGAGGCCGATGCGGTGTTCGTCTGCGTGCCTACCCCTGTCACGGCAAGCAAGGATCCAGATCTCGGCCCAGTCCTCTCGGCGGCCGGTACGGTGGCGAAGGGACTCAAGAAGGGTCAGTTGATCATCTTGCAGAGCACGACGTTTCCAGGAACCACCACCGGCCCATTCCGAGAGGCGCTAGAGAAGAGCGGCCTCACCGCTGGTATCGACTTTGACCTCGCCTTCGCGCCAGAGCGCGTCAACCCTGGCGACCCAGAGAGCGCCGCTCGCACCACGCCACGACTTGTTGGAGCAACAACTGAGCGCGGCACCGCTCGCGCGGCAGCGCTTCTTGGGCGCATCAACGATCACGTGGTCTCACTCCCAAGCCCAGATCACGCCGAGCTCGCGAAGCTCTTGGAGAACACCTTCCGCAATGTGAACATCGCACTGGTGAATCAGCTCGCGCTGCTCTGTGAACGCATGGGCCTAGACGTGTGGCAGGTAATCGATGCTGCTGCGACCAAGCCGTTCGGCTATATGAAGTTCACGCCAGGACCTGGCGTCGGCGGCCACTGCATTCCAGTCGACCCGTACTACCTCTCCTGGCGCGCTCGTCAATTCGATTTCGTTGATCGGTTTGTTGAACTTGCCGCCGACATCAACCTCGCCATGCCACGGCACGTTCTCGAGCTGTGCGGGCGACTACTCAACGAGGCGAAGCGCTCTGTGAACGGAAGCAAGATTGTCGTCGTCGGCGTCTCGTTTAAGCCGGACGTACGCGATGCAAGGAACTCTCCCGCCGCCGACGTGGTGCACCTTCTTCGCGGCGAGGGGGCCGATGTGCGATTTGTTGACCCGCACGTGATGCAGTTCACCGACGCCAAGGGCGTTGCTGTTGAGCGCATTGACACGCTCACTGCGGCAATTGCTTGGGCAGATCTTGCCGTTGTCGTTACCCCGCACAAGGCACTAGAACTTGGCGAACTCTTCGCCAGTAAGAGGCTCGTGGTTGATACCGTGAACGCTTCGTCGCGATTCCCCCATGATCGATCACTCGTGCTCCGCCTCGGTGACGGGAGCGCGCGACCGCAGTCATAGCGGCCTCTTTAGCGATCGGCCTCACTTCGCAACGGGGCGGAGGTCACGCGATGCACAACGTCGGCGTAGATCGCACCGATCGCCTCCCAGCTTCGTTCTCGGCGTACCCACTCCTGTGCTGTCTGGCCGAGCTTCACTCGCACCTCTGGCGACTCAATCAGCTCGCGGAGTACGCGGGCAAGGTCAGCTGGGTTCTCAGGAGTTGCGAGTCGCCCCGTTTCGCCTTCGCGAACGACTTGGCGGATGGCGGCAACATCCGATGCCACAACGCAGCGCCCCATCGCCATCGCCTCGTACGGCTTCAGCGGCGTAACCAGTTGACAGACACGGTCTGCTGTTCTTGGTACGACAAAGAGGTCGATGAGAGAGTGGTAGCGACGCACCTCGGCGTGCGGGACGCGGCCAGGCATCATGACGAGGCTCCCAAGGCTGGTCTCTTGGATCGCAGAGGAGATGCGCCCCGCATCGGCGCCAGATCCAACGATCAGCAGCCGGAAGTCGACACCCTGATCTCGTAAGAGGGCCGCAGCGCGGACGAGGTCGGGGATCCCCTCGTATTGAACGAGAGAGCCGATGTATCCAAGCACAGGGACCCCTGCAGGAATGCCAAGCTGCGCACGAAGCGCGCTGTCGGGCGCCTGCGGCGTGAAGTTCGAAACGTCAACGCCGTTAGGAACAACGAAGACACGATCACCAGGAGTGCCACGCGCAACAATCTCATCTCGCATTCCGTCGGAGAGGGTGACCACCGCATCTGCATTGCGCATCGTGCGCGTCTCAGCGTCGCGCCAGCGTTGGTAGAGCTCCGATGTGTCAGCGCCAACGCCCGCTCGTGAGACCCACGTCTCCTCAAGGAAGCCGCGAACCTCGTAGATCATCTTGCGCTTGCGGGAGCGTGCCACCGCGAGCGCAGTGGCCGCGGTGAGATACGGGGTGGTAGAGATCAGCACCCCTGAACCACTCTCGTCAATGACACGAGCCAGCCCAGTGGCTGTCGCAGCGCCGAGTTCGTCGGGGGAGAGATCGGTGCCAGTGCCGCCAATCCGCCAGACATCGAGGTTGCCGAGGAGGCGTCGCTCCGGGCGATCTAGTCGGCGAGTGCCCTGGGGGAATCCCGCCGCCGTTACCGCTTGAACGCGGAGTCCAGCCCCTTGTAGGCCGAGCGCGACCGAGCGACTGCGTAGGGTGTAGCCAGACTGAATTTCAGGCAGGGCGTTGACCCAGAGTGTTGTCACCAGATCCTCCGCAACGGGGGCAGAAGGCACTGGAGGCTCTGGCATCACTGGCCGCCAATTCGCATCGTATTGTCCGAGTTTGCCAACAGCGTCTGAGAGGCGACGGCTCATGACTGACCGCATGTTTCGCGAGAGGTGCGGGCGAACCAGAAGCGCCTTCAGTAGGCGTATCCCTTCAGAAAGTTCACCGGAATAGATTGACGCCGTTGCAATATGCGCAAGCGTTTGATTTGCACTTGCGGCAATTTCTTGATCAAGCGCTGGCTGCGTGAAGCCGGCACTCTTGGTCAGCTCGCTCCAGACTGTGCGCTCGCCTAGTAGTGCGGCGGCAGCGGCTCCAGCGGCACGACGCTCCATCGACGGCTGCACCTTGAGATGCTCTAGCTGGGTGAGAGCATCACCTCGCTTACCAATCCCAACAGTCGCGACGGCCGTGTAAATCAGACCGCCCGAGGAACCCGTGCGCGTTAACAGTGCGCCGAGCGCCCGCATGGCCCCATAGACAAGGTTTCGCCGTTTTGCGCTCCGTTCGGCAATAGCTCGAGCCGCCACGACGCCGCCAGCGGCAAGCACGGAACGGGCGATCCGAAGGGCTTCTCGCGGGCGCAGGAGGCTCATGATGAGAAATCGGAGCGGCATCACGGGTATCATACGACCATGAAGCCAGTCACCCACATCGTCGGGGCGCGGCCCAATTTTATGAAGGCAGCCCCCGTGATTGCGGCGATTGCCGCACACGACCTACCCCAACGCCTTGTTCATACAGGGCAGCACTACGACCGGGCCATGAGTGATGTGTTTTTCGAGCAGCTCGGAATTCCAGAGCCCGATGTGAATCTCGGCGTCGGGTCGGGCACTCACGCGGGTCAAACTGCCGCGCTGCTACTCGCCCTTGAGGCAGAGTTCGTTGCCAATCCACCGCGCGCCGTGGTGGTCTACGGCGATGTGAACTCCACTCTCGCCGCAACGCTGGTCGCCGCAAAGCTGGGGATTCCGATCGTGCATGTTGAGGCGGGGCTGCGCTCATTTGATCGGGCGATGCCCGAAGAGATCAACCGTGTCGTTGTCGATGCGCTCGCCGACCTTCTCCTTGTCACGAGCCCCGAAGGGGTGGATCATCTGATTCGCGAAGGGGTGGCAGCGGAGCGCATTACCCTGGTCGGGAATCCGATGATCGATACGCTCCTGAAGAATCTCGATCGCATGAATCCTGAATCGGTCCGCCCACTCCATGGGTGGCCGGATCGCTACGCGGTCGTAACCCTGCACCGCCCATCTAATGTCGACGACCCAACGCTCGCCCGTGAGATTGTTGACCAGTTGTTGCAGCTTTCGGCGAC
>CAIJIA010000063.1 GCA_903820655.1 uncultured Chloroflexota bacterium | reverse complement strand
GCCGATGCGCAAGAAGCGCGCGAAGCACTCGATGCTGAGCTGGTCGCGGCGCGCACCAAAGAGACACGCGGACTTCTTCGCGACGGGATCATCGCCACAGTTTTCGGTTTCGGTGCGATGGCCCTCATGCTGCAGCCGTGGTTCTTCATCAGCATGGAGCGCATCAACTGGATCCTGATCGTACCCTCCACGATCATTCAGTTCGCTGTTGGCTGGCGCTTCCACTCGCGCGCAGTGCGCGCTCTGCGACACGGCTCGCTCACCATGGAAACACTGGTCAGCCTCGGTACGACCGCGGCGTGGGGCTGGTCGGTGGCGATCACCCTCTTCCATGCGCAACTGATGCGCGTCGGCGTTCCGGCACACGCAACCTGGGACGCCGCGGCACTGATCCTCGGATTCGTCGCACTCGGTCGCTGGATGGAGGCGCGCGCCAAAGAGCAGACGACGAGCGCGGTTCGCGGAATCCTGGCGCTGCAGCCAAAAGAGGCAGAACTGCTTGCAACCGCCGACGCACCAACCGCAACCACCATCGCCGTGAACAAGATCATCGCTGGCGATCTGCTGCGCATTCGTCCTGGTGGACGCATCCCCGTCGACGGCATCATCGTGAGTGGTCGTGCCGCCGTCGATGAATCGGCGATCACTGGTGAGTCACTCCCAGTGGAGCGGGGGCCAGGGAGCCGACTCGCCGCTGGCACGCTTCTCACTGATGCGTCGATCGTGATGCGCGCGACACAGGTAGGAGCAAACACCACGTTGGCGCGCATCGTGGCCATGGTTGAGCGGGCGCAGGGGTCGAAGCCTGCGATTGCCCGCCTCGCCGACCGCATCTCCGAAGTATTCGTGCCGGCGATCCTGTTGATCGCCGTGGCGACCTTCGTTGGCTGGTACCTGCTCGGGGCGGAGCCGCGCCTGGTGCGCGCCGTGGCGACCGCCATCGCCGTGCTCGTGGTTGCCTGCCCCTGCGCCATGGGCCTCGCCACCCCCACCGCCGTGATCGCTGGTACTGGTCGAGGCGCCGAGGCGGGAATCCTCGTGCGCGACGCCGCCATCCTCGAGGCGGCGGGGAAGCTGCGCGCCGTTGTCTGGGATAAGACCGGCACCCTTACCTTTGGCCAGCACGCCCTCGTCGGCCGCCTCGCCCTTGCCACCGGCCCACTCACGGGCAACATCGATCGACTCCTACAGATTGCCGCCGCCGTCGAGAGCCCATCGGAGCATCCGCTCGCCCGCGCGATCGTCCGCGCCGCGGGCACCGTCACGGCAAGCGCCACCGACTTCGCCATGCACGCCGGTCACGGCGTGAGCGCGACCGTCGATGGCTCAACGGTGCGCATTGGCACCGAGGCCTTCACCGCCACGACCAACCCCGAGCTCACCAGTTGGGCAACAGCAGAAGCGGCCGCCGGACGCACGCCACTTTTCATCTCAATGAACGGCGAATCTGCCGGCGCACTCAGCCTCGCCGACACCGTTCGACCAGAGAGTGCCGCAGCGATTCGGGCCCTCACCGCGCGCGGCATCGATTCGTGGATCATCAGCGGTGATCGCCAAGAGGTGGTGAACGCCATTGCCCGCGACCTCAACATTCCACCAGAGCGCGCCCGCGGCGGCATTCTGCCTGGCGGCAAGGGCGATGCAATCACCGAGATTCGACGCAGCAGCAGTGGGCCCGTGGCGATGGTGGGTGATGGCGTGAACGACGCGCCGGCCCTTGCCGCTGCTGACGTCGGCATCTCGATGGGCGGCGGAACCGAGATCGCGATCGATGCCTCGGCTGCAACCTTGAGCGGCGCAGACCCCCGCGGTGTGCCACTCCTCGTCGATCTCGCGCGTGCCACGACGCGCATCATCAAGCAGAACCTTGGCTGGGCCTTCGGCTACAACATCATCCTGGTGCCACTCGCCGCCGGTCTCTTGCTTCCAACATTCGGCATTGGCCTTGACCCAGCTCTCGCCGCCGCCGCCATGGGCGGATCGAGCGTGACGGTGGTGTTGAATGCCCTGAGGCTGCGAAGGCTGCTGCTCGAGCGAGAGCGGTTGAGCTAGGACGCTCCTGCTAGGATCCACGTATCCGAACTAGATTCGTATATGTGGAGGCAGCTCATGCACGGTTTCCTCTATCAAGACATCACCTTCAGCCGCCGCCGCAAGGGCCAAGGCGAACTCGCCGTCCTAGAGCGACTCACCTGGCACGCGCCTACAGGCGTTACCGCCCTCCTTGGGATCAATGGCGCAGGCAAGAGCACGCTCTTGTCCATTGGCGCGACGGCGTTGATGCCGAAGAGCGGCAAGGTGTCACTCAACGAGCTGGATTCCCGCGATCAGCAAACCCAGTTTCGAGCGCGCGTGGCATGGATGCCGCAGCAATATCGAGCAGTACCGAGGCTCACAGTTCGAGAACAGGTGGCGTATTCCGGTTGGTTGAAGGGGATGAGTCGCGACGATTCATGGCGCGGGGCAACCGAAGCGTTGGTACGCGTGGCGCTGCAGGATCTAGCTGATCGGCCGGCAAGTGAACTTTCAGGAGGCCAGCAACGACGCGTTGGCCTTGCCGGTGCCCTGGTTCACGACGCAGAAGTGTTGCTGCTCGATGAGCCCACCTCTGGCCTTGACCCAGAGCAGCGAGCCATGTTCCGTGAACTACTGGTGAACATTGGCGCCGACCGAACGGTTGTGGTTTCAACACACGACACAGGTGAAATCACGACGGCGTATCAGCATGTCGCAGTACTTCACGCAGGAAACATCGCCTTTGACGGCGCCTTGCAGGACTTCGCGGCGCGTGCCCCCGCGGGCAGTGAGCGCCCAATTGAATCCGCATTTCTAGCTCTAATCACTGGAGAAAAGTAGGTGCGGCTTCGCACAATGCTCAGAATATTGCCCGCAGTTTGGCTGACGTTACCTACGCTGATTCTGTCCATTCTCTATGTGACCAAGGCGATCTACCCGAACAACTACGGTGTCGCAGCGACGGCGGGTGCAACCTCGTCTATGGCGTTCTTGGTTGGATTTGTTGCGATGACTGCGGCATGGGAGGCTGCACGGCTTCGTCGCGGCGGCATTTGGGAAGCGCCACATACGCGTTCTAGATTGGACATCACCATCATTGCGGTAACCCCTTCAATTCTCTTGGGAGCCGTAGTCCTGCTCGGAACTGTCGTTGATGCCTCTGTCTACGGTCAGGCCGGGATGCCTGAGATTCGCATCGTTGCCGTTGGATTCGTTGCAATCTGCTCGTGGAGCCTGGTGGGGTTCCTTGCAGGGCTTCGACTCCCCATGTCGGTGTCGCTGCCGAGCATGCTCTTGGCCCCATTCCTCTGGTTCGCCTTTGTGCCAGCACTCCCTGTGGAATGGTTGCGACACCTGAGCGGCATGTACCGAGATTGCTGCCGGATCGGTGCCGATATTGCCCCGGCGGCGCTGCTCGCGGGCCTGATTATGAACGTAACAATCATCGTCGCAGCGCTCTATGCGATCGGCGCTCTCCGTATGCGATGGTCACGCATCGCCGCGACCGCAATGTTCGTTACAGGGGTGATGGTCAGTAGCGCGTTCGCCTGGAATGTTGGTCCTATCCCGGAGATTGCGCGCGATCCATCCGCCTTGAGGTGCACCGAGGTAGGTGGTACAGGGTTGTGCCTGTGGCCCGAGCACGACAGCCCCACACAACTGTTTCGGCCGACGCTGACTGCAGTGATAGTGGAACTGGCTCGTCAGGACTTGCCGATCCCAGGCCGCTGGAGTGAAGAGCTCGCGAGCGCGACATCGGTCGATACGTTGACGCTCGACTTGTGGAAGTCAGATCCAGATTCAATTCGCTGGTCAATCGCACAGGGACTGGCGCCGTGGCCCGCGTGCTCGAAGATTCCAAACACGTCGTTCAGCGACATTCCTATTGATGTGTTGCGGGGCTGGTGGTTCACTGCGATGGGTGGGTCCGAGGCGATGCTGCAAGAGAATCTCGGATGGCTGATCGCAGAACCGTCTGCATTTGGCGTGCCCCCCATCAAGGAGCTATATGGCACCGTTGGCGCCGCTTCAGTCGCATCAAGAGTTGCTTGGTTGGAGCGGCTCACATCCTTGGTTGCAGAATGCCAGTCGCCCGATGACTACAGCGTTCAATAGCGTGTTCCTGTATCGAAAAGTTCGCCGAGTTAATCTGATAACTCTTTCGGTCGTCGGATCGGCACTTTTTTTGCAAGTCCCGGCCAGCGCAATCTCTATTCGGGTGAGTCCTATTGGCGCACCGCTGATGATCGCCCTCTTCATCGCTTTGGGGTTGCCAAGCGCCTTAGGATTTGGGCTGTCTAGCGGACTTCCCGTGCAAGAGTCCGTAGCGGCGCGCCGTATACGTCGCTATGACGCGGTACTCGTAGCCTCAAGCGTTTGTGCATTCTTGGCTCTTGGAGCAATCGGCGCACTGGTCTCTGCGGGATTCAATGCTGCGGCTG
This sequence comes from uncultured Chloroflexota bacterium, assembly GCA_903820655.1. Classification (GTDB taxonomy): domain Bacteria; phylum Chloroflexota; class Limnocylindria; order Limnocylindrales; family Limnocylindraceae; genus Limnocylindrus. The sequence continues at coordinate 984 of CAIJIA010000063.1, read as the reverse complement.
TGGGCGATACGTATCTAATTGCCGCACGAGCCCTCATGACCTACCTAGGTTGGCTTCTCGTAGCCCGGTGCATTGTTGGATGGCGCACCGCTTCTATTGCGCCGGCACTCTATCTCCTGGCGGTTGGAGTCTTTGGTTTCGCTGATGAAACCGCTGCGGCTGGATGGGCTTGGATCGGTCTCCCGGCGAATGACGGTTGGGCCTGGGCGTGTACGTGGATATTGCTTGGGTTGGGTACTGCGCTTTGGGCTTTTCGCCCTAACTGGTCAATCGAGGTGCGTGCGGCCTAGCCGAGTAGTCCGGGCTACTCAGCTACCGAAGCTTGCCGAAGAGCGCCGAGGCGTTCTGGCCACCGAAGCCGAAGCCGTTGATCAACACGCGGTCGACTGGCTGATTCGTGCGCGCCGTGTGGGGCACGTAGTCGAGGTCGCATTCGGGGTCTGGGGTGTCAAGGTTGATCGTTGGCGGGACCGTGCCCGTCTCGATCGCCTTGATGGCGGCGAGTCCGGCAACGGCGCCTGCACCACCCAATAGGTGGCCGACCATGCTCTTTGGCGAGCTGATCGGAATCTTGTAGGCGTGATCACCAAGCGCACGCTTGATCGCCTTCGTCTCGGTGAGGTCGTTGAGTGGGGTGCTGGTGCCGTGCGCCACGATGTAGCTGACGTCGTCGATGACGGCGCCGCCATCGAGGATCGCCTTGGTCATGGAGCCTGCCGCGCCGCGGCCGGTTGGCTCAGGGGCGCTGATGTGGAAGGCATCGGCGGTTGCGCCAGCACCGAGCAGTTCAGCGCGGATGGTTGCGCCGCGTGCCTTGGCATGGGCGAGTGACTCGACCACGAAGACCGCGCCACCTTCGCCGAAGACGAAGCCGTCGCGGTTCTTGTCGAACGGTCGGCTGGCGTGTGTTGGGTCGTCGTTGCGCTTGCTGAGGGCGCCCATATTGCTGAGGGCGGCGAAGGCCATCGGCAGGAGTGGTGCCTC
>CAIJIA010000062.1 GCA_903820655.1 uncultured Chloroflexota bacterium | reverse complement strand
GTATGGGGGCTGACGCCTGCCCAGTGCTGGAAGGTTAAGAGGAGGGGTGCAAGCTCTGAATCGAAGCCCCAGTGAACGGCGGCTGTAACTATAACAGTCCTAAGGTAGCGAAATTCCTTGTCGGGTAAGTTCCGACCCGCACGAATGGCGTAACGATCTGGGCACTGTCTCAACGAGGGATCCGGCGAAATTGAAATACCAGTGAAGATGCTGGTTACCCGCGCTGGGGCAAAAAGACCCCGTGGAGCTTTACTACACCCTGATATTGGATTGAGGCTCGACCTGTGTAGGATAGGTGGGAGGCTTTGAAGCTGGGGCGTTAGCCTCGGTGGAGCCGTCGTTGAAATACCACCCTTGTTGTGTTTCGTTTCTAACCTCGTGCCGTTATCCGGCCGGGGAACAGTGTCAGGCGGGTAGTTTGACTGGGGCGGTCGCCTCCTAAAGAGTAACGGAGGCGCCCAAAGGTCCTCTCAGGCTGGATGGAAATCAGCCATAGAGTGCAAAGGCATAAGAGGGCTTGACTGCGAGACTTACAAGTCGAGCAGGTGCGAAAGCAGGGCTTAGTGATCTGATAACACCGAGTGGAAGGGTTATCACTCAACGGATAAAAGCTACCCCGGGGATAACAGGCTGATGGTGCCCAAGAGTTCATATCGACGGCACCGTTTGGCACCTCGATGTCGGCTCGTCGCATCCTGGGGCGGAAGTACGTCCCAAGGGTTTGGCTGTTCGCCAATTAAAGCGGTACGTGAGCTGGGTTCAGAACGTCGTGAGACAGTTCGGTCTCTATCCAGCGTGGGCGAAGGGAACTTGAAAGGAGCTGCTCCTAGTACGAGAGGACCGGAGTGGACGAGCCTATGGTGTGCCTGTTGTCCTTCCAAGGGCATTGCAGGGTAGCTAAGCTCGGCAGGGATAAGCGCTGAAAGCATATAAGCGCGAAGCTCGCCTTAAGATGAGGTTCCCCACCGGGTTAACCGGGTAAGACCGCAGGGAGACTACCTGCTTGATAGGGCGCATGTGGAAGGCCAGTGATGGCTGCAGCAAAGCGCTACTAATGGTCGAGGGCTTGACCTCCACGACGCCTCATCGGCGCCTGTGGGCGGTCTCGAGATACACCCCGATGAAACTAACCACATTTGATGTTCAGCCATGAATTCGGACTTCGCCAAGCGGAGCCCGGTGACTGTAGCGGAGAGGCCATACCCGTTCCCATCTCGAACACGGAAGTCAAGCTCTCCAGCGCCGAAAATACTGAGGGGGCAGCTCCTCGGCAAGATAGGTCGTCGCCGGGCTCTTTGGCGTCCTGGGGTATTTTTCGCCGCCGAGTTTGAGCGGCGCCTGTTCCGCTATCCTCCGACCATGGAAGAGCAGCAGTTCGCCCCGTGCCCGTGGCTCCTCGACGACGCAGGCGCAATTGAACCTGGTCGCCCACGCGTTCCAAGCCGTTGCGGTGCCGATCCTGCGCGTGGCGAGCTCCCGAACCAGATTCGTGAACGACGCTGCCTCACCGGCTCGGCCTGTGAGATCCGTGATGCACGCGAGGCGGAACTCGGACCACTCGCCGCCACCCTTGCGCCGGGTCAACCTGTTGGCGATGCCGCACTTCTCTATGGCGGCGAGGTTGAGCCGCCGCGCGCCAGTCGCCCCTGGGGGCGCCTCCTCCTTGTCGCCGCACTCGCAGCGCTCCTTATTGTTGGTGGCGGACCACTCGCTGGCGCTGTGGGGCCGGTGATCGACTCGCTGATTGGTGCTACCGACGCATCGGCTGAACCGAGCGCTGCACCATCGGATTCGGCGCTCCCCACAGCAACTCCTGCCGCAAGCGCCACCCCAGCAGCGACCCCATCGCCAAGCCTCACCCCAAGCCCAACCCCCGTAGCAACCCCAGCCCCGAGCGGCGACTCTGGGACGACGTACGTAGTGAAAAGGGGCGAAGGCCTCTATTCCATTGCTTGCTCCTTGCCGATCGGCTGCGGCGCATGGAAAGAGATCGCCGAACTCAACGGGATCCCTGGACCCGATTACGTGATCAAGCGCGGGCAGGTGCTGAAGCTCCCCTGAGGCTGACTCGTGGAGCCTGTGCTAGGCTCCCTCAACGCGATCGCGTGGTCACCCCACATGCTCTGCACCGTGGTGTCACCGCCTGAGCGCGAATACATGTTGAAGGAGAACCAATACACGTGATTGAAGATCAGGAGAGCGCGTCCCTTAATGGAGCAACTCCCGCCGAAGGTGGTGAGGCTCCCGTACGAAAGGCGAAAGCCCCAGCGAAGCCAAAGAGCGTCAAGGTGAAGGCCCCAGAGGTCGCCGGTGACGCCGCAGCATCTGCCGACAGTGCTACATCCAGCGCAGCGGTCGATGCCCCTGCATACACTGCGCCAGTGGCCCCGGTGTGGAGTGGCCCTGAGCCAACCACCATGGAAGAGCTGCTCGCGATCGCGGGTGCGCCGATCAAGAACCTCAAGTCGGGAGATGTGCTGGACGGCGTTGTCGTTCGCGTTGACCCAGATGAAGTGCTCGTTGATATTGGCGGCAAGAGCGAAGGTGTTGTCTCAAGCCGCGAGCTGCACGGTCGCAACGGCGAAGAGGGTCCAACCCTCAACGTTGGCGACACGGTGCTTGTCTATGTGATGCAGCCGGAGTCGGAAGACGGACACGTTGTCCTCTCCATCCGCCGCGCCGGCCTGGAGCGCAAGTGGCGCACCATGCAGGAGCAGCTGGACTCGGGCACCATCATTGAGGCCGCCGTCATTGATCACAACAAGGGCGGACTCATCGTTGATTGTGGCATTCGCGGCTTTGTGCCGATCAGCCAGATCGTTGACTTCCCGCGCCGTCCGCCTGGAGATGCGCCGCGTGACGCGATCCAGGAGATCGCTGAGAAGCTGCAGCCGTACGTTGGCCGCAAGCTGCGCATGAAGATCCTTGAGGTGAACCGCAAGGGGAATCGCCTGATCCTCTCTGAGAAGGTTGCGCATTATGAGGAGCGACGCGAGAAGCGTGACGAGCTCTTCAGCACCCTCTCGGTCGGCCAGAAGGTGAGTGGCAGCGTGCGCTCGATTGCGCCGTTCGGCCTCTTCATCGACCTTGGCGGGATTGACGGCCTCATTCATAAGAGCGAGATCAGCTGGTCGAAGGTTGCGAACCCTGAGGCCGATTACAAGGTGGGCGACATGATCGACGCCGAAGTGATCGACATCAATACGGAGCGCGGTCGCATCAGCCTCTCGATCCGCAAGCTGCAGCCAGACCCATGGCATGCCGCCATTTCGGACATCAAGATTGGTGACTTTGTTGAGGGGACCATCACGAAGCTTGTGAACTTCGGTGCCTTCGTGCGCGTGCGCGACGGCCTCGAGGGCCTCATTCATATCAGTGAGCTCTCCAATAATCGCGTCCTCCACCCCGGCGACGTGGTGAAGGACGAGCAGACGCTCAAGTTGAAGGTGATCAGCCTTGACTCCGAGCGACACCGACTCGGCCTCAGCCTGAAGCAGGCGGAGGAGACGCCAGTTCGCGAAACCCCAGCGGAGCAGCCGAAGAAGGAGACGCGACGCGCGCGTCCTGAGCGCGGCTTCTCCATGGAGGGGGCGGTCCAGGAGCCAGAGGGTGGGCTTGATCTCACCCTTGCGGCGGCCTTCGCCGGCATTCGCGACAAGATGGCGGAGTCGGGTGACGGTGATGAGGAGTCGGCTGGTGGCGATGGTGAATCCAAGCGGAAGCGCGCACCGAAGAAGGAGGCTGAAGAGTCTCCGGCTGCGGTGATCGATGCTGCGCTTGAGGAGCGCCTGGCTCCCGAGACGGCCCCTGCACCGAGCGCCGATGCGAGCACCGAGCCAACTGCCGAGCCGACTGCTGAACCGGGCGGAGAGGCCTAAGGGTCGCTTCGTGCTGGCGCTTCGGCGCCGCACTGCGCTTAGGTCGTGCACGGGGGCAGTGGTAGACTGCTACTCCGCGGGGTACCGTTGCGACCGCAGCGTTGGCGCGGAGATCGGAGGAGCGCATGGCCACGGCTGACCGCTTCGATCGCTTCACGGATCGCGCCAGGAAGGTACTGACGCTCGCCCAAGATGAGGCGCAGCGCTTTAACCACAACTACATTGGCACCGAGCACCTCCTCCTCGGACTCGTCCGCGAGGGTGAAGGGGTCGCCGCCAAGGTGCTGGAGAACCTGAGCGTTGAGCTTGCCAAGGTGCGCCAGGCGGTGGAGTTCATCATTGGGCGCGGTGAGCGACCAGTGCTCGGC
>CAIJIA010000061.1 GCA_903820655.1 uncultured Chloroflexota bacterium | reverse complement strand
GACATTGACGCGCTGAACCCCGACCTGCTCGCCTTCCCGTCGCAGAAGTGGCTCCTCGGCGTGGAGGGGCTCGCTGGCATTCGGGTGTCGCGCGAGGCACTTGCCGCCGACACCTTCCGTCCGATCATCGGCGGCTACATGGCGTTCGATGGGCAGCCACTGAACGGGGTGGGAACTCTGCGCTCCGATGCACGTCGCTACCAAGTCTCCGGGTTCAGCCGCCCATCGCTCGCAGGGGCGGCTCGGGCGGCGGGCTGGCTCTCGATGCAGGTTGGCCTGCCGTGGGCCACAGATCGCGCCCAGCGCCTCGCCGCCGAGTTCCACGCCGCCGTGCGCGACCTGCCAGGGGTACAGATGCTTGCGCCAGCAGGGCACCACGCCACGATCGTCTCGCTCCGCGTGGCCGGCTGGAAGCCCGAACAGCTCGTGGAGGAGCTCACACGCCGCGCCTTCGCCATCACGCGCCGAGTGCCGAGCCTCCCAGCCATCGACGGCCGCCCAGGCTCCGCCGCCGCACTCCGCACCTCGTGGGGCTTCTGGAATACCGAGACTGAGGCGGCGCGTATTGCCGAGCTGATCGCCCTCTTCGCCGCGCACACCCCCGAGACGCTGCCGAAGCGACCGACGATCGAAATCTTGCATGGCTAAGGCACGGCAACCACGCGGCTTCATCGGCCGTCGCATCTACCAGTTGCTGCATGCACCGAAGCCGGTCTTTCGCGCCGTTTTTTCAAACGTCTCGATCGCCGCACTGTTGACGCTCGCGTATCTCCTCTACGACCTCCAGGTGGAGCGTGCGCTGCGTAGCGGCACAGACCTCAGCGGCGTGTTCGGCGGAAGGGACTTGCGCACCGAGGCTGCAGCGCTGCTCGTTCTTGGCACGGTGATCTTCGGCAGCCTCATCACCTACCTGATCGTTCCGCAACCGCGCGCAAACGGTAACGGCACGGAGCGGTCTGGGTGGTCAGCGGTGCTCGGCCTCTTCGCGAGTTTCCCCGTGGCGTATATCGCTCTCGTGATCGAGAGTCAGTTCCTGAAGCCGCTCTTCTCGTAGCGGCAGCGGAGCGCTACGCCTGGCGCGTGCCGATCAGGCGGTAGCCGATGCCGCGAACACTCACCAAGATTTGAGGGCGACGCTGATTCCCCTCAAACTTCTTGCGCAGGCGATTGACCGCAACGCGCAGCGCCTCGTCGCCGCCGGCCCAGTTCTCGCCCCACACGTAATCGCGAATCTCTTGATGCGAGACCGCATCGCCAAGGCGCTCAATCAGGAGCGAGAGAAGTCGCAACTCTGTACCGGTGAGGGTGATGGTTCGCTCAGCGAGTCGCAACGCGCCACTGGCGCGGTCGATCGCGATGGGCGTCGGCTCTACAGGCGATGAATCAGTCATGGGAGAGCGATAGTAGCGGGTCTGTAACAGTTCGTCTATGCCACTCCGCCCAAGGCGATCGCGATCGTTGCCACACCTGCCAAGGCAATCCCTAGCCCTTGGCGCGCGCTGACACGTTCACCTAGCAGCAGTGCCGCAAAGATCACCGTAGTGATCGGCGCAATCGACGTGAAGACTGCCGCCACCGCCACGCCGCTCTCGCCCGATGAAAGGAAGAAGAAGAGATTTCCCATCGTGTCGCCGGTGCCTGCCGCGGCGAGGAGGAGCAGTAGGCGCAGACGCGGCAGCAGCCCTACAGGTATTGCGCCCGAACGGATTGGCTCGTCGCCGGGCGGCCGGCGACCAACCAGTCGCGCGGCAACGAAGACCAGCGTGAGCGCCGAGACACTTGCGATACGAAGAATAGTGAGGAGCCACACCGTTGCGTCGGATTCAACACCGGAAAAGATCAAGCTGAATCCCGCAAAGCAGATACCGGCGGTGATGCCGTAGATCGCACCGCCGCGGGACGCCGCGCCGCTTGATGCATCGGCATGTGCCCCCGCCTCGCCAACTACCGCATGTTCAACTGAGCTGGTCGAGACAATGATGATCGCAACGATAGCCGCGAAGAATCCGAAGAGTCGCAAGATGGTTGGGACTTCGCCCTCCGCAATGCTCACACCAACAGGAATCAGTGCGGCAAGGGTGCCCGCAATACTGGCAACGATCGAGATTCGACCATGTGCAAATCCGTGGTAGAGCGAGAGCACGCCAGTGCCGCCAACGATTCCGGCGAACGCGGTCGTGAGTAGCGCGGTGCCGCTCGGTGGAACGCCACCAGCGATTAGTGCAACAGGGATGAGCAGTGCGAGTGCTGCCGCCTGGCTCGTGGCGACTACGAGGAAGGTTGGGAGGCGGCGGCTAGCGAGCCCGCCCAAGAAGTCGCCACCACCCCACGAGAAGGCGGCGATCACGCCGAACAGGGCGCCAATCACGGGGCAACCCAGCGCATCCGCTGATGTGGGCCAACTTGGGGAAACTCAAAGCGCTCCCCCTCGGCGATAAAGCCGAGGCGCTCGTACAAGGTGATGGCCGCCACCCGCGCGTTGCACCAGAGGTCGCGTGGGGCGTTCTCGTCGGCCCACCAGGCGTTGATGGCGGCGCGCATCAGCGCCTCGCCGATCCCCTGGTTGCGCCAGTGCGGGGCGGTCGCCGCGCCGCGGAGCTGGGTGCTTGGCCCCTCAACGGTGTAGAACGAGACGCAGGCGGCGAGCTCACCGTCGCTCCACGCGCCCCAGTGCAGACCTGCACCAGACTCATCTCCTGGGTAGTAGGCGCTCTCCAGCGGCCTCCCGGCGCGTAGCACGGCATGGCGCAGGTTCAGGATCTCCTCAAAGGTTGCGGGTCGAATCTCAAGCATGCACACAGGCTACCTGCTCCCCCCGCGCATGTACTACCGTTCTCCCCATGCCCGACCTACCAGCTCGCGAGCAGCGCCCGGCCTATCCGCCACTGCCAACGACCGACCCCCTGACGGGCGAGCCGTTCAGCATGGATCTGAAGGCGGTGAAGGATGCGGTCCAGCGCACGGCGGGAAAGCTGCACATCACGCCAATCCTCTCCTCGGTCGGCGCAGCCGACGCAATTCGTCGCAGCGGTGGTCCGCTCCTTGGCGACGGACGCGTGCGATTTAAGTCAGAGCATCTGCAGCGCAGTGGCTCGTACAAGGTTCGCGGCATGTTAAATCGCGTCGCGCGACTCATTGAGTTCTTCGGCATTGAGGATGTGCAGCGCCGCGGCAT
>CAIJIA010000060.1 GCA_903820655.1 uncultured Chloroflexota bacterium | reverse complement strand
GGCGGGGTCAGCAATGCCAAGTGCGGAGAGCATCAACGCGTGCCCCTCTGCAATGGTGGCGGTGCGGAGTGTGCAGATCGATTCGCGACCGGAGCGCTCGGTGGTAACGAGGCCGGCGGCGCGCAGGCGGCGCAGGTGCCACGAGACAAGTGGCTGTGAGAGGCCGGTGAACTCAATGAGCTCGGAGACGGTGGCAGGGCCAGCGGCAAGGCGGCGCACCACCTCGAGGCGGTTGGTGTCGCCAAGGGCACGGTGCACGCGGCGTGCCGCCTCGATGACGTCACGCTCCCCCGCAAGGCGGGAGACGGCGGCGCCCGTGGCGGCGGGGAGTGCAGATGCGTGCTGTGCGCTCATAGAAGCGGAAGTTTATATGAATTCCCGCTGATGCGACGCGGAGGAAGCGCGGCGGGAAGTTGGATTGTTACACCCCCGCCTCGGGGGCGGCGCCTACTTGGCGAGGGCCTGAACGACCGCCTCGATGATCGGGGTCGGAGCAAGGCCGAGGGCCACCGTACCGATGGCGGCGATCAGCAGGCCGGCACGCAGCATTGGCCCTTCGGCAACCTGGATCGCAGGCTCCGCCGGGTCGCGCATGAAGAGATAGACGATGACGCGCAGGTAGTAGAAGGCGGCGATCGCAGCGTTCAGCACGGCGATCACAGCGAGGATCGTGGCCGGTCCGCCCGCCTGCACCGCAGCCAGAATGACGTACGTCTTGGCGAAGAAGCCGGCCGTCGGCGGAATGCCGGTGAGGCTCAACAAGAAGATTGTTGCGAGCAGCGCCATGCGCGGATGCTTGCGGCCGAGTCCGGCCAGATCCGAGAGCTGCGTGGTTGCGCCCGGTCGACCCTGCAGGGCGGTGAGGAATGCGAACGCGCCGAGGTTCATGAACGCGTATGCCGCAGTGTAGAAGAGCACCCCTGCGATTCCGGCCGCCTGCCCTGCACCAGCGGCAACGATCCCGACCATCAGGTAGCCGGTATGTGCGATCGACGAGTAGGCAAGCATGCGCTTCACATTGCTCTGCGTCAGCGCCACAAGGTTGCCCAGCGTCATCGTTGCCGCGGCCAACACCACCATTACCGGGATCCAGAGTGCAGCGAGTGGTGCGAGAGCGATCACGAACAGTTTGATCAGCAGCACAAAGGCACCAACCTTCGGGCCAACGGAGAGGTATCCGGTGATCGGCGTTGGTGAACCTTGGTATGCGTCGGGAGTCCAGTAGTGGAACGGCACCGCCGCAATCTTAAATGCTGAGCCGGTCGTGATCAGCGCGAGCGCAACAGCGAGACCCGCGCTTGCGTTGCCAGATGCCAGCGCCGTTGCAATACCGCTGAGTGAGGCAGTGCCTGCAACGCCCCAGAGCACCACGATGCCGAAGAGCAGGATGGCGCTCGAGAAGCTACCGAGCAAGAAGTACTTCACCGCACCCTCGGTGCTCAGCGGGTCGCGCTTCGCGTATCCGGCGAGAACATATCCAGGGATGACCATTAGCTCAAGGCCAACAAAGAGCGTGACAAGGTCTGTTGCGGCACCGAGCAAGATGGCACCAGCGAGGGCGAAGAGCAGCGTTGCTGCGAGTTCGGCGGTCGGGTACTTGCGCGCGGCAAGATACGCCGGCGCAATCAAGAGCGTGATCGCCATGATCGAGATTCCAAGAAGGCCGAGGAAGGCGACAAATGGCCCAGCAACGTAACTGCCGCCAAGTGCGCTCGCACTGCTGCCGCCTTGATTGATAAGCAAGGCGGCCGTTGCGCCGAGTGCGGCAAGCGCGACGGCGACCGGCGCGTGATTACGATTTGGCGTGATCATGTCGCTGACGAGCACGGCGATGGCGCCCGCCACCACGGTGATCAGCGGCGCAAGAGTGAGCAGATCGTTGCTCATTGTCCGACCACGCTAATTGCCGACATCAGGAACGTCTCAACACTCTTTGCAAAGGAGCTGGTGAGCAGTGTTGGCATGACACCGAAGACCACGATGAGTGCGGCGAGAGGCGCAAGCGTGAGGATTTCGGTCGGCGTGACATCGGTGAGATGCGACCCAAGCCCCTTCAAGAACGGCGAGAGTGGGCCGGTGAAGACGCGCTGGTACATATAGAGCAGGTAGATTGCGGCAAGGATCATGACGAACGTTGATGCGCCAGCAACCATCGGGTTGGCGATGAATGCACCGAGGAGTACCAGAAACTCGCCGGCGAATCCGGAGAGGCCTGGCAAACCTACGGAGGCGAAGAGGAAGAAGCCGAAGAGTGCCGCGTAGACGGGAGTGCGCACCGCCCAGCCGCCCATCTTGGCGATTTCGCGATCGTGCGTGCGCTCGTAGCCGATACCG
>CAIJIA010000059.1 GCA_903820655.1 uncultured Chloroflexota bacterium | reverse complement strand
CTCGTCAACATCTTCGGTGGCATCACGCGCGGTGACGAGGTTGCCAAGGGGCTCATTGAGGCACGCGCGCAACAGGAGCGCATCGTGCCGATGGTCGTGCGCATCGTTGGTACGAATGCTGCCGAGGCCGCCGTACTTCTGCGCGAAGGCGGATTTGAAACTGCGGCGAGCCTCGATGAGGCGGCGGAGAAGGCTGTAGCGCTCGCTACAGCGGGAGGCGGCAAGTGAGCATTCTTGTTGATCAGCACACACGTCTTGTGGTGCAAGGCCTCACCGGACGCGAGGGTGGCTTCCACGCTGGCCAGATGGCCGCCTATGGCACCAAGATCGTTGCCGGCGTCACGCCAGGTCGCGGCGGCGAAATGGGCCTCGACGGCACCGTCCCCGTCTTCAACACCGTTCGCGAAGCGGTCGAGAAGACCGGCGCAAACACCAGCTGCATCTTTGTTCCTGCGGCGGGCGCTGCAGATGCCATCGCCGAAGCAGCCGCGTCTGGCATCAAGACCATCTTCTGCATCACCGAAGGAATCCCCGTGCACGACATGGTCGGCGCACTCGCAGTGGTGCAGCAGCATGGCGCGCGACTGATCGGACCGAACTGCCCAGGCGCAACGACGCCAGGTGCGAACGGACTCGGCGCAAAGATCGGCATCATCCCCGCCTCCATTCACCTTCCAGGTGACGTTGGTGTGGTGAGCCGCTCTGGAACGCTGACCTACGAGGCGGTGCAGTCCATGACCGATGCTGGCATCGGTCAGTCCACCTGCCTCGGCATCGGTGGCGACCCGATCATCGGCACCACCTTCCGTGACGCACTCGAACTCTTCGCCGCAGATCCTGCGACACGCGCACTCGTACTGATCGGCGAGATCGGCGGCTCTGCGGAAGAGGAGGCGGCCGCATGGGCGGGCGAGCACCTCAAGCACCTGCCACGTGTTGCCTTCATCGCCGGGCGCGCCGCGCCAGAAGGTCGCCGCATGGGCCACGCGGGAGCAATCGTCTCTGGCGCTTCGGGCCGAGCGATCGACAAGATCGCCGCACTAGAGGCCGCCGGGTTCAAGGTTGCTGGCTCGCCAACCGAGCTCCCTCGCCTGCTGATCGAGGCCGGCTATACGAAGCGCTAAGCGCTAGCGAATCCGCAGCTCCCCTGGGGCACCGAATCCGAGCTTCTTCCACGCAGGGCCACCAGGCACCTCAATCAACTCGATCAGCACACCGTTGCAGCTCTTCGGATGCAAGAAGGCAACCGGGCCTTCAACGCCAGCCACCGCCTCAGTGTTGATCAGTTGCACCCCTGCCGCGGCGAGGGCTGTGAGCTCGGCAGCAATGTCGGGAACCTCTAGGCAGAGGTGATGAAACCCCTCCCCCTTCGACTCAAGGAATCGTGCGACACCACTCGTCTCATTTGTTGGCGAGACGAGTTCAATCTTGGAGTCACCGGCGGTGAGGAAGGCGATGCGCACCTCTTGCGACGGCACCTCGGCAACCTGCTCGAGTGCCAAGCCAAGCACGCGCGTGTGGAAGTCGATCGACGCGTCGATGTCGCGTACGACGGAGGCGACGTGGTGAATGCGGCCGCGCACGGGGAGACTCATAGGACCATCGCCTCGCGATGCTCGCCCCAGACGCTGCGCAGTGCGGCGCTGATCTCGCCAACGGTGCAGCCCACCTTCACGGCGGCCAGGATGGGCGGCATCATGTTCGCGCTCCCCTTCGCCGTGGCGATCACCTCAGCGATGGCGGCGGCTGCAGCAGCGTTATCACGCGCGGAACGGAACGCCTGCAGTTCGGCGACCTGTTCTCGCTCGCGGGCTGGATCAATGCGGGCAATGGCTGGCGTCTCCACCTCTTCGTCGACGAATCGATTCACGCCCACGATCACGCGCTCGCCACTCTCCACCTCTCGCTGATAGGCGTAGGCCGAGTCTTGAATCGCGCGTTGCGGGAAGCCTGCGGCAACAGCGGCGACCATGCCTCCGAGACGGTCGACTTCTGCGATGAGGGCGAGGGCGTCGCGCTCGACCTGATCGGTGAGCGCCTCCACCGCGTAGCTGCCACCAAGCGGATCAACGGTTCCGGCAACACCGGCCTCATGGGCGAGGACCTGCTGCGTGCGCAGGGCGAGGCGTGCCGAAGCTTCTGTTGGGAGGGCGAGAGCCTCGTCTTTGCCGTTCACATGCAGGCTCTGCGCGCCACCGAGCACCGCAGCGAGGGCCTGGTACGCGGCGCGGACAACGTTGTTGTCGATTGACTGTGCCGTGAGGGTGGATCCGGCGGTCTGCACATGGAATCGGCAGAGGAGCGACTTCTCGCTCTTTGCGCCGTAGCGATCGCGCATGATGCGCGCCCAGATGCGGCGCGCGGCACGGAACTTTGCCACCTCTTCGAGTATGTCGGTCCACGCCGCGAAGAAGAAGGAGAGGCGCGGCGCGATGGCGTCAACCTCGAGGCCGCGTGCAATCGCCGCGTCGACATAGGCAATCGCGTCGGCAAAGGTGAAGGCGAGCTCTTGCGCGGCAGTCGCCCCCGCCTCGCGCATGTGATAGCCCGAGATGCTGATCGTGTTCCACTTCGGCAGCTCCGTGGCGCACCACTCGAAGACGTCGGTGATCAGTCGAAGCGATGGCTCGGGCGGGAAGATATAGGTGCCGCGGGCGATGTACTCCTTGAGGAGATCGTTCTGTGTTGTACCCGAGAGCTCGGTGCGCGGCACCCCCTGTCGCTCGGCGACCGCCACATAAAGCGCGAGCAGGATTGGCGCGGTGGAGTTGATCGTCATGGAGGTCGAGACCTTGTCGAGCGGGATTCCCTGGAATAGCGTCTCCATGTCGGCGATGGAGTCGATGGCAACACCGACGCGACCGACCTCGCCCTCCGCCTCTGGCGCATCGGAGTCGTACCCCATCTGCGTTGGCAGGTCGAAGGCGACCGAGAGTCCCGTTTGCCCCTGCTCCAGCAGGTAGCGGTAGCGCTCGTTGGATTCGCGCGCCGTCGAGAAGCCGGCGTACTGGCGCATCGTCCAGAGTCGGCCGCGGTACATCGTCTCTTGCACGCCGCGCGTGTATGGGAAGGCGCCTGGTGGACCGATCTCTGCGGCAGCGTCGCGGGATGGGTTCGGACCGTAGTGCGTCTCGAGGGGTGCGCCTGAGGTGGTGGTGTCGCGCGCGGCGTCGCGTCCCTGCTCCTTACCCACGCTCATCTCCCTCCTGCCCCGTTACGGGCACTTCGCTCCGAACGATTCTCCCACACCCCTTGCGCGGTACGATGCGGCGAAACGGTGGGCCGCAAGGCGCACGAAGCGAAACGAGGAGGCAGCATGCCGAAGGGGAAGCAGCCAACGGGCGATTCGGGGCTGAGCGGGCAGGAGCCCGACGACTCCATTCTCTCGCTCCTCCCGCCCGAGGGTGCTCAGGGTGACCGCTCGGTACGACAGATCGCCGTCGATCGCGTCACGATCAACGCGAAGCAGCCCCGCCTTGCACTTCCACCGCTGGCGATTGATGAGCTCACCGCCAGCATTCGCGAGCATGGGGTACTGCAGCCGATCATCGTGCGACCGACCGAGCCAGGCTCCTACGAGATCGTTGCGGGTGAGCGACGCTGGCGCGCCGTGCTTTCACTCGGACTGCCAATGATCCCGGCCATCGTTGAGGCGATGAGCGATGAGATCGCCCTTGAGGTTGCAATCATTGAGAACCTCCAGCGTGAAGACCTCTCCCCGCTCGACGAGGCGGCAATCTTCGCGCGCATGACGAGCGAACTCGGCTACAGCATTCGCAAGCTGGCCGAGCGCATCGGCAAAGACAAGGGCTACGTCGAGAATCGGCTGCGCCTGATGCATGCACCAGCCGACATTCGCGCCCTCGTCGCAGAGCGCTCCGACACCATCAGCCACGCCTATGAGTTGATGAAGATCACCGATCAGGCACGACGCAGTGAGCTAGCGGCGCAGGTGATGCGCGGCGAACTCTCGCTCGCCCGCCTCAAGAGCGTGGTGCGCGATGAGCGCCCCGAGCCAGCCCCCGCACCAGAGGTCGTCGCGCCATCAATCTTCCCGTACGCCTCACCGAACGAGCGGCCAATCATTGCAGCCACGAAGCCAGTAGCAACGAGTGCATCGGCGCCGATCTCGGCACAGGCGGCGGCCATCGCCTCGGCATCAGACGCGGCGTTGACCAACGCTCGCGACGGCCTGGCAAGTTCTATTGACGCGCTTGCCGCGGTGCTGCATGAGATTGATCAGCCGGAAGTAGGGGCACCGCTCAGTGAAACGGATCGCGCCAACATGGCGAAGTGGCTGCTGATCGCGCGCAATAAGCTCGATAACCTCGCCGCGATCTTGCGACAGAAGTCGGAGTAGCCGACCG
Organism: uncultured Chloroflexota bacterium; assembly: GCA_903820655.1. Taxonomy (GTDB): domain Bacteria; phylum Chloroflexota; class Limnocylindria; order Limnocylindrales; family Limnocylindraceae; genus Limnocylindrus. The sequence goes on along the minus strand of CAIJIA010000059.1, from coordinate 2,334 downwards.
CAGTTAGATGTAGACGACCTCTTCGAAGGTCGCGACCAAGAAGGCGACGAGTCGCTCACGACTCCCCTTCGGATCTACCGTGCGCAGACCGGGGACGAGGCACCAGAGACTGACCGCAGGGAGAAGTAGTCGCCCTTCCGCATCACGCCCCATCGTTGCCGCTGGTCCGCCACCAAGGGTGTAGGCGCCGGCAAGGCCATCTTCGTCCAGGTGTGCGGCATGGGAGAACTCGTGGATGGTGGCGACGATCCCCTTGCGCTTCGCCATGTCGCGCAGTGAGCCGGTGGCCCAGGCATCGATCTGACTGTCACTCTGCTCGAGCAACTTCGCGCGGTAGGCCTGAGGGCTCTCGCTGAGTCCGGTTGCAACCATTCGCGCCCTCCATTCTCCCGTTAGGTGCTGGCTCCGGCGGTAGGATTCGAACCTACGACATGGCGGTTAACAGCCGCCCGCTCTACCACTGAGCTACGCCGGAATGACCGCGGCCGCTGCCGCGAGCGGAATATTAGCAGGGAGGGCCGTCGCTCCTCCCCGCCGCACGAACCCCCTAGTCGAGGTAGTCGCGCAGCTTGCGGGCTCGCGATGGGTGGCGCAGCTTTCGCAGCGCCTTCGCCTCAATCTGGCGGATGCGTTCGCGGGTCACGTTGAACTCCGCTCCGACCTCCTCCAGGGTGCGCTGGCGGCCATCCTCGAGGCCGAAGCGCAACTTGAGCACCCGCTGTTCGCGGAGGCTGAGCGACTCCAGCGTGGCGACGATCTGCTCGGAGAGCAGCTGGCTGTTCGCCGCCTCGTCCGGCTTCTTCGCCGACTTGTCCTCGATGAAGTCGCCGAGGTGGCTGTCCTCCTCTTCGCCGATTGGCGTCTCGAGGGAGACTGGCTCCTGGCTCACCTTGCGCATCTCGCGCACGCGCTCCGCGGTCACCTCTGACTCGGTGACCTTGGTGAGCTCCTTGGCGATCTCGTCATCCGTCGCCTCGCGGCCCAACTCCTGGAAGAGCTGGCGCTGCACACGGGTGAGTCGGTTGAGCTGCTCATACATATGCACCGGAATGCGGATCGTTCGGGCCTGATCCGCGATCGCTCGCGTGATCGCCTGGCGAATCCACCAGGTTGCGTACGTCGAGAACTTGAAGCCCTTGATGTACTCAAACTTCTCCACGGCGCGAATGAGGCCGATGTTCCCCTCTTGGATCAGGTCCAAGAAGCTCATGCCGCGACCGATGTACTTCTTGGCGATCGAGACGACGAGGCGCAGGTTCGCCTTGGTCAGCTCCTCGCGTCCGCGCCAGCCGAGCTGCACGACGTAGCCTTCGCGTCCGCGGAGCTTGCCGAGCGCTGGATTCTCGGGATCCCAACCCGCCTCGCGGATCCAATCCTTCCCATCCTTGGCGATGTGCTTCCCCTGCACGATCCAGGTCTCGAGTGCTGGCCAGGCGATCTCGTCGCGTGCCCAGAGGAAGAGCTTCTGGAGCACGCCGTTGTCGCGGCTCTCCATGTCGCCGGTGCCGACCGTCTGGAAGGCGAAATCGATCATCTCCGCCGTCTTCGCCGCAAGGTTGCGTCGGTTCGGCTCGTTGAACGACTTCACCAGGCTCTTCGCAATCATTAGATTCTTTTTGGCGGTCTCACCCGTCACTTCGCGTGAGGCCTTATCGAACCCAGTGACCTTGCACTCGTGTACGTGATGCCCCTTAACCCACGCGCCAATTGCTTCGGCATACGTGGCATGCGCCTTCGCGGCGAGCGCCGGATCGAGGCGGTACCACTCCTTCTTCTTGCGCGTCTTGAGTTCCGTCTCGTGATAGGTCCACTGATGCAGGTTGTAGACGGCCTTCCATGGCTCGTCGGCCATCTGCTCGCCGAGCTCAATCATCTTGGCGAGGACAACCTCCTCTTCGGCGGTGAGTAGTCCAACACGACCAATCTCCTTGAGGTACATGCGGACTGGATCGTCGACACCCGTTGACTCCGCAACTGGCTCAACCACTTCAGGCTTCGGGGCCTCCGGAGCAACCTCGGCAACAAGGAGTGCAGCGGCCGCCTCCGGGCTCAGCATCTCGACGCCATCAACTTCGATCTCGGCGAGATCTGCAGCACCTGGCTCAGCAACGCCATCAAGCTTTGCCGCTGGGCCGGCCGCGGCCTTCCCCTTCACAAGTTTTCCTGGCGCCTTCGCGGGAGCAACCGGTGCAGCTGGGGCCGCCTTCTCGCCCTTTGACTTCGCGGCTGATGCGGGTGATGTCGCGAGTGAGGCGGGCTTCTTCCCCTTCGCTGGCGCAGGCTTAGCGGTCGGCTTCGCCTTGGCGATCGGCTTCGCGGCGCTCTTCGCCGCTG
>CAIJIA010000058.1 GCA_903820655.1 uncultured Chloroflexota bacterium | reverse complement strand
GGTGCTGCGGTGATGTTCTTCGGCCTCGCCGTGAACCTGCCGTTCTTCACCCTCGGCACGGTGCTCCTTGGTATGGCCATGATCGGCTGGCTGATTGACTCCCGCCGAGAGTGGAAGGCCGTCGCCACAGCGGGCAGCGGTCCCATCAAGAATCCAACACCGCTTCGCCCATCACGCCGCATCGTTGACGTTGTGCTGATTGCCTTCTTCAGCCTGCTGATCGGACAGTCGGCAATCTTCGCCGGCGGCGCAAAGGCCGATCCAGGGCCAACTGGCGCAGATCCAATGGCCCCCGCCATTACCGCCTCAGGGGTGAAATTCAATCTTGAGAAGCTGGTGATCAAGGCCGGCAGCGAGGTCACGCTCACGATTACCAATAAGGACAGCGGTATCCCCCACAACTTCGCGATCATCGAAAGTGGCACCACCGTGTTCGCTGGTGAGCAGTTCACTGGCATCGCGACAGAGGAGTACACACTCCCTGCCCTTGACGCCAACAAGATCTACACCTTCCGCTGTGATGTGCATCCGAACATGAAGGGGAGCATTGAGCTCGTTCCCTAACGCGCAGCGTCGAGCCTGGCTTGATGCGGAGTACTCGCCAAGCCGAACTGCGCGAGACGCCGCTGGCTCCATGTCAGCCGGCCGTGACCGCACCGCACTCGCACGACGTACCGCACAAGCCAGTGGCGTCTATCACCGCGTCGCATATGGACCGAGTGAGGCCAACCGTCTCGAGATCTTTGCTAATCGTGAAGGAGCCCAGCCCACGCTGCTGATGTTTCACGGTGGGTGGTGGCAGGAGGGCGCGATCGATGATGGCGGTCGCTACGCAGCAACGCTCGCTTCGCTCGGTGCAACCCATGTTGCCGTTGGCTACTCCCTGGCGCCAGCCGCCACCCTCTCAGCGATCGTTGCGGAGGCATCGGCTGCGGTGGCGTATTTAATTGAGCACGCGGCGACGCTCGGTTGTGACGTGAACAGAATTGTTGCGGCTGGGCATTCGGCGGGGGCGCACCTCGCCGCAACGCTGGTCACCGAACTTGCGCCGCTCCACGTGCGGAGTGCGATTTCAGGGCTGCTACTTATCGGTGGCGCGTTTGACCTTGAGCCGATTGCTGAGAGCTACGTCAACAACTTGGTGGGCATGAGTGCCGACGAAGCGAAGCATCTCTCACCCGTCAACTACGTGCCGCAGCGCAACATTCCGGTCCTTCTGCGAGTTGGTGAGCATGAGCCGTCGGAGTTCCATCGACAGTCGGAACTCCTCCGCGAGAAGTGGGCGAGCCACGCCGCCATTTCGCTCGCGATCGTTCCTGGCCGTGATCACTTCGATGTGCTTGAAGAACTTGATACGCCAGGAGGCTCACTACTACAAGATGCGCGTGCCTTGTTGGAGATCTCTGGTACGTGAGACGATAGACTCATGACGAACACGACCCCTTCAACAGCGGAGCTCGACGCGCAAGACCCTCTCGCTGCACTGCGAGAGCGATTCACCCTGCCGGCAGAGGTTGTGTACCTCGACGGAAACTCTTTGGGGGCGCTGCCCATTGGGGTGCATGAGCGCGTCGCCAACGTGATTGATCAGCAGTGGGGCGAGCGGCTCATCCGTAGCTGGAACGAGTCCGATTGGTACGACCTGCCACTCCGCGTTGGAGATCGGATCGCCCCGCTCCTTGGTGTTGGAAAGGGAGAGGTCGTGGTTGGGGAATCCACGTCGGTCTCGCTCTTTCGCGTGTTGGCCGCTGCGCTGCGCCTACGCGGCGACCGGCAGGTTGTGGTCACCGAGCGCGAGAACTTCCCAACCGATCTGTACATCTTGGAGGGCCTACGCCAGCTCCTTCCCAACGTGGAGGTGCGCTTCTGGGATGAGTCAGTCAGCCCGGCGACGGTGCTTGATGGGGCAGGGGTCTTGATGTTGACGCACGTGGACTATCGAACTGGATGGATTCGTGACATGCGCGCACTGAGTGCCGCGGCCCACGCGGCTGGCGCGTTGACGGTGTGGGACCTCTCGCACTCCACTGGAGTGCTTGAGCTCGATATCGCTCGCGACGGCGCCGACTTTGCGATCGGCTGCGGATACAAGTATCTCAATGGTGGGCCCGGCGCCCCCTCATATACCTGGGTTGCACCGGCGCTGATTGAGCAGGTGCGGCAGCCGCTAGAGGGCTGGCTCGGCCACAAGAGCCCGTTCGCATTCGTGCCCGACTATGAGCCGGCTCCTGGCATTCGGCGCTTCATCACAGGCACGCAACAGGTGCTTAGCCTTGCCGCACTCGATGAGGCGCTGAAGTTGTGGGAGGGGATCTCGATGTCTGAGATTCGCCGCAAATCAATGGCGCAAACCTCTCGCTTTATTGAGCGGGTTGAGGCGGAGTGTGCGGGCTACGGCCTTGCCCTCATCTCGCCACGGGAGGGGCAGCTACGCGGCGGACAGGTCTCCTTTGCGCACGAGAGCGGCTATCCGATCATGCAGGCGCTGATCAGCCGCGGCGTCATCGGAGATTTCCGTGCGCCGAATATCCTGCGCTTCGGCTTCTCTCCACTCTATGTGAGCTTTACTGACATCGATCGCGCGGTCGCGACGCTCGCCGAAATCCTTCGCACTGACGCCTGGCGTGCCCCAGAGTTCGCCTCGAAGCAGACGGTGACCTGACCGCTCCAACTACATACGGTCGCGAATAGCCCAAAGGTCTGGGAAGAGCGAACGACGTAGGCTCGCAGCGAGATATTCCACACCGGTCGAACCACCTGTGCCTGACTTTCGGCCAATGGTTCGCTCCACCATCTTAACGTGGCGATAGCGCCACTCCTGAACCCCCTCATCAATATCAACGAGCTGTTCAAGAATGCTGGCCGCTTCACCGCCAGCACGATAGACCCCAAGCAACACCTCCTGAAGTTCCTCATCTCCTTCATAGGGCTCCGACACATCGCGGACGAGGAGTCGGGACGGGACGGCGCATCCACGGACCGCCAACCAGTGGATCGTTGCGTCCCAAAGGCTCGGCGCCCGTAGGGTGGCGCGCACAACCTCTCGGGCCTGCTCATCTGGGAGTAGGTCGGCGAGACGCGCGTTGCGGATCCCGAAGAGCGCCTCGATCTCGCGGAACTGCGCTGATTCAAATCCACTGGAGGTTGCGAGCCGGCTGCGGAACGCGGCAAATTCGAGGGGGGTGAGCGTCTCCAGGATATCTACCTGCGCAACGGCAATCTTCAGAATGTGTCGCACTCGGCTGAGCCTGTGGGAGGCACGCCAGCTCTCGTTTGCAGCGAGGGCACGCATGGCACCTCGGACCTCATGCAGGATCTGCTTGAACCAGAGCTCATACGTTTGGTGAATCGTGATGAAGAGTAGTTCGTCATGTTCATCAGAGCGGGGACGCTGTAGGCCGAGAAGTTCATCGAGTGCCAAGTAGCTCGCGTACGTCAGCCCTTCTGTATCACCAGGGACCCGCTCATTACTCATGGCTGCATAGTACGCCCCATCGCAACAAAAAGGAGACCCCCGCCCAGATGGGCGAGGGTCTCCGAGTACCTCGTAATGTGGTTAGTTCGAGCCTGGCTGGAAGACTCCCGACCAGACCTGCCACGCGAGCAGGGTCTTTGCTACCAGTGAAAGGATCATGTAGCTGCGCTCACCGTGAAGGTAGTCAGCCCACTTACCGATCTTCAAGCGCTGCAAGACCATGTTGATCGCGAAGATGTTGAAGCTCACGAAGAGGCTCACATAGATCACGATTAGCACGACCTTGAACGACTCAAAGTCCACACCGTTTGGCGTAGTGCCCGTTGGCCAGTGCGCAAGCGAGAGGCCGAACGAGATGAAGATTGCGATCCATGGCGCAATGCCGGCGATGCAGCCAAAGATGTAGTGGCTCCACTGCACGTTCTTGCGACCAATGTTCGCCTCTTCCATCGACCAGCCGAACAGGTTCATGGAGGCATTCGCCACGGCGAGTGCGACCAGTGCGCCTGCGTCGGTGATGAAGCTGAGCGAGGCGATGCCCACGATCATGAGTGTCGAGCTCAACGCGTACTCAGCCCAACGCATTGGGTTGAACTCGCGTGCCAACCAACCCTCATAGCGCGTGCGCAGCGGGTAGGCCACCAGGAAGTGCGCCAGGGCCGAGAGGCCGAAGAACGCCGCAACCAGGTAGGCGAGTGGGAAACTGAAGAGCAACTCTGACGCTGAGGTCAGCGTTGGCATCCCGTTTACCACTGGGCCCTGGGCTGGGTACTGGCCGATGAAGCGAACCGCAGCGGCGGTTGGGCTAATCGCCACGATGATGATCGCCTGGATGCCGTGGAGCACAACGAGCGCACGGTTCCAGGTAAAGAGCTGCCTCGCCCGAGCAGCCGGAATGGCGGCAAACGACGTTGCGACCCCGGTGCTGACAGCGGCCGCGCGCTTTGGCGCGGACTTCTTGGCTGTTGCCATGAAGGTTCCTCCCTTTTCAATTCTGCAAGCTGGACTTCAGCCTGGTGCCGTTGAGGGTAGCGGCGCACATGGGATTTACTCAAATCGTGCATGAATTAGGCCCCAATGTTGCGCTCTCTGAACCTAATTCGTGTGTGGGCTGGGGTAGGATGAGGCGATCGCGGAAACCCCGCGACGGCCGGGCCATGTGCCCGGGCCAAACTCGCCATCGAAGGAGAACACATGAAGAACCTACGGATTGGTGCCATTCTTGGCGCCCTCCTCATGGTCGCCGCGGCGTGCTCAAGCACCCCTGCAGCGAAAGAGGGTGGAACCCTTATCGTCGCCCTGCCAGGTGACATCGTACGAACCGACACGGCACTCACCGACGACAGCAACTCGTCGTACGTTATTCAGCAGGTCGTCGAGACCCTCGTTGGACTTGAGCCAGGATCGACCTCAAAGGTTGTTCCGGTGCTAGCAGAGAGCTATACGGTGAGCGCTGATGCCCTCACCTATACGTTCAAGCTGCGCAGCGGCGTCAAGTTCCACGACGGCACCGACTTCAATGCCGATGCAGTCGTGTACAACTACAACCGCTTCATCAACATCCCAACCGCCCTCCAGGACTACACCTATTACATTGGTGCTGTCTTCGGCGGATACGGCGCTGATAGCAACCTTGAGTCGGCCACAGCTGTGGACGCTTCAACGGTCGCCATCAAGTTGAAGAAGGCGAGCTCAAACTTCATCCTGACCCAGACCCTTCCGGTCTTCGGGATCCAGTCGCCAACGGCGTTGGCCCTGGGCAAGGGTGACAACACTGAGTCCGATGTGACCAAGATCACTGGTGCCCAGGGTGGCGCTGGCGCCATGGTAGGTACGGGCCCATTCAAGTTTGACAAGTGGACGGTTGGCGACAGCGTCGAAATCGTCAAGAACGCAACCTATTGGGACACGGCGCACATTGCGCACGTTGACGCGATCGTCTTCCGCGCTGTTGCCGAAGAGGCACAGCGCTTGAACGGTCTCGCCGCGGGCGAAATTGACCTTGCCCAGACCATCGCTCCAGTGGATGCGGCAACGATTGCTGCGAACAAGGATCTGCAGCTGATTGACCGAGGCTCCTCGTTCAATACGTTCCAGATCTCAATGAACCACAACTATGTTCCAGTGAGCAATCCAAAGATTCGTGAAGCGATCGCCTATGCGATCGATTACGACTATTTGATCAAGACCTTCTACGCCGGCGCGGCGGTGAAGGCTACGAACTGGATGCCAGCGGGCGTGCTGTTCGCCAAGGACCTTGCTCTTCCTTCGTACGACGTAGCGAAGGCCAAGGCGTTGATTGCAGAGTCGGGTGAGACCGACCTTACGATCGACTTCTGGTATCCAAACGACGTGACCCGTCCGTACATGCCTGATCCAAAGGGCATCTTCGAAGCGATCACGGCGAATCTCGAGGCCGTTGGCTTCACCATTGTTCCTAACAACGCCCCATGGCGCGGTGGGTACCTTGATGACGAGTACGCCGGCAAGTACGAGATGTGGCTACTCGGATGGACCGGCGACTGGGCCGGCCCGGACAACTTCTTGAAGACGGCCTTCTTCGGGTACGTCGGCGGGGAGCCATCCACCGAGTTCGCCTACAAGAACGATGCACTCGAGGCCGCGATGAACGCTGCACTTGCAGCGGGCACCGATGCAGAGGCGAAGACACAGTGGGAGCTGGCGCAGGACTTGATCCGCGCTGACATGCCAACCGTGCCAGTCGCCAACTCGAAGCCACAGGCAGCAGCATCGATCGACCTGAAGGGCTTTATCGGCTCTGCAGGGTTGAACGAGCCGCTCAACCTGGTCTGGCTCGATCGTCCGTAACTGAGTAAGGCGCCGCCTTTTGGCGACGCCCACTCGCTCTAACGAGAGCAACTGTCGCCGCTCCCTTGGCCGTGAGGCTGAGGGGGCGGCGACGGCGTTTCACCCTTAGACTGCCCTCATGGGGAGATACATCGTTCGCCGCTTGCTCGCTGCGATTCCCGTGCTGATCGGGCTCTCCATTCTGCTCTTCGCCTACATCCGGATCCTCCCCGGCGACCCGTGCGTTGCCATCCTTGGGCAGCACCGCACCCCCGAGGCCTGCGCCGCGTTGCGCGAAAACCTTGGCCTCGATCTACCGCTCTGGCAGCAATACATCTCTTACCTGTTGAAGACGATCTCGGGCGACCTCGGTGCGAGCGTCGTGAACTCCCAGCCATTTGTTGCGGAGTTCCTAACCCGGTTCCCGGGCACCATTGAGCTGACGATCGGCGCGCTGATCTTCTCGATCGGCGTGGGCATTCCGCTCGGTCGCCTTGCCGCCCGCAAGGTGGGCGGTTGGCTTGATGGGCTGATTACCGGCGTCAGCCTCTTCGGCGTGAGCATCCCGGTCTTCGTGCTTGGCCTCGCGCTTGTCGTCATCTTTGGTGTCATCTTGGGCTGGCTCCCGACACAAGGCCGCATCGATGCGCGCGCCCGCTTTGACGCCACCTCAGGCATCTTGCTGGTCGACACCCTCTTCGCCGGGCGACTCGATCTCTTTGTTGATGTGGTCCGCCACCTGATCCTTCCCTCAATTGCGCTCGGGTCAATCCCTCTGGCGATCATCACGCGCATCACCCGCGCCTCAGTGATCGAGGTCGCGAATGAGGATTACGTGCGCACAGCTCGGTCAAAGGGCCTGAAAGAGAAGACGGTTGATAACCGCCATGTGATGCGTAATGCCTGGCTTCCAGTGACCACCGTCGTTGGTCTTCAGGTGGGTGGGCTGCTTGGCGGCGCGGTGCTCACCGAGACCGTGTTTGTGTGGAACGGCGTCGGCCGCTGGGTCGTAGACGCCATTGAAAACCATGACTACCCAATCGTGCAGTCGACCATTCTGGTGTTTGCGGTGATCTTCCTCATCGTGAACCTAATCGTTGATGTGGGGTACGCCCTGCTGAACCCGAAGATTCGATACCAATGATGTTCCGTGCCGCTCTTGTAGATCCACAGATCGCGCGAGCTTCGCGTGGGCTCTGGGGCGATGCCGCCCGGCGGCTGCGCCGCAATCGCCCAGCTCTGGTTGGCCTCTTCTGCATCGTGCTCTTCGCACTTGCCGCAATCCTCGCCCCGGTCATCTCGCCGTTTGATCCATATGCCATGAACGGGAGCAGCCTCGATGCGCCGTCGTTGACACACCTCTTCGGCACCGATCTCCTTGGGCGTGACATCTTCTCGCGCGTACTCTACGGAGCGCAGATCAGCCTCTTTGTTGGCGTTGGTGCGGTGGTGCTTGCCCTCGTGATTGGCGGCGTGCTCGGAGCAATTGCGGGCGGTTTTGGCGGGCGCATTGACGGCGTGATCATGCGCGCCACCGACGTCTTCCTCTCAATCCCAAGCATTCTGTTGGCGATCGGCATCGTTACCGCGCTCGGGCGCGGCATGGTGCAGCTGATGTTTGCTATTGCGGTGAGCTACGCGCCGACCTTTGCGCGACTGCTTCGCGGCTCACTCCTAGCACTGCGCGAGGCGGACTATGTTGTGGCGGCGCGCACCATTGGTGCCTCACGTATGCGCATTCTGGTGCGGCACATGCTGCCAAACGCGTTGACCCCGCTGATTGTGCAAGCGACCCTCGTGCTTGCGACCGCCATCATCGACATCGCTGGCCTCGGCTTCCTCGGACTTGGGCCGGCCGACCCACGAACGCCAGAGTGGGGGACGATGCTCGTTGACGCACGTCGCTTCATGCAGACCGCCCCGCACATCGTGGTCTTTATCGGTGGCGCGATCGTCATCTCGGCGATCGGATTCAACCTTCTCGGAGACGGGCTGCGCGAGTCGCTTGACCCGAAGTTGAAGCGATGAGCGACCAACACCTGCTCGAAGTCCGCGACCTGGTGGTGCGTTTCCGCACGCATGATGGCGCGGTGCATGCCGTGAATGGAGTCTCGTTTGATCTCGCCGCCGGCGAGACGCTTGGCGTGGCGGGCGAGTCGGGCTGCGGCAAGAGCGTGACGAACCTAGCGATCGTTGGCCTGCTGCCGAAGCCTGCCGGCCGCGTCGAGGGCGGCAGCGTCAAGCTCGAAGGGCGTGAGCTCACCACTCTGAAGGAAGAGGAGCTGCGCCAGGTGCGCGGCAGCGAGATCGCCATGATCTTCCAAGACCCCATGACCTCGCTCAATCCGGTGCTGCGCATTGAGGAGCAGCTCATCGAAACGATTCAGGCGCACCGCGAGGTGACGAAGGAGGCGGCGCGAACCCGCGCCATTGAGCTGCTTACGGCTGTCGGCGTTGCGAACCCAGAGTCGCGCCTGCGCAGCTATCCACACGAATTCTCGGGCGGCATGCGCCAGCGCGTGATGATCGCCATGGCCCTCGCCCTTGAGCCGCGCGTGCTTATCGCCGACGAGCCAACGACCGCGCTTGACGTCACCATCCAGGCGCAGGTGCTCGACCTACTTCGCCGCCTCACCGAGGAGCGCGGCACGGCAACGATCCTCGTCACCCATGACCTTGGTGTTCTTGCCGGCATGGCCGACCGCGTCAACGTGATGTACGCCGGCGCGGTGATCGAGTCGGGCACCACCGACGATCTCTTCGCCAACCCGCGCCATCCGTACACGGTTGGCCTGCTGCGCTCTATTCCGCGCCTTGATGGCGAGACGGGCGGCAAGCTGGTGCCGATCGAAGGTCGTCCACCGGATCTCATTGATGCGCCAGTCGGTTGTTCGTTCTACGCGCGCTGCGCCTGGCGCACGGATCGCTGCGCGACCGAGACACCTGCCCTGCTGCCGATCGATGGTGGCAAGGGCCCAATCGTGACAAGCGGACCAGCCGCCACACACGTCGCCGCCTGCTTTAATCCGGTTGCCCCCGAAGAGGTCGCCGAAGGGCGACCACTGCGACGTTCTGGAGGAGCCACACGATGAGCCGCGAGCCCCTGCTGACGGTCAAAGACCTCGCGGTCCGATTCCCGATTCGCGAGGGGCTGGTGCGCGAGCGCACCGTTGCCGAGGTGCGTGCAGTGGATGGCGTCTCGTTTGAGGTTGCGAAGGGGGAGATCCTTGGCCTTGTTGGCGAGTCTGGCTGCGGCAAGAGCACCGTTGCACGCGCGATCACCCGCGTCGTAAAGCCGAGCGCAGGCACAATCGACTTTGACGGACACAACCTTGCAACTGCTGAGGGGCGTGAACTTCACGACCTTCGACGCCGCGTGCAGATGATCTTCCAGGATCCGTATGCCTCGCTGAACCCGCGCATGACCGTTGGCGCGATCCTGCGCGAGCCAGCCGACATCTACAACGTTGGAACTAGCGCGGAACGCGCCGGTCGAGTCTCTGAGCTCCTTGAACTCGTCGGGCTCGATCCACGCTTCGCCGAGCGATACCCCCATGAGTTCTCTGGCGGACAGCGCCAGCGCATTGGTGTGGCACGTGCGCTCGCCCTCAACCCAGACCTGGTGGTGGCTGACGAGCCGGTGAGTGCGCTCGACGTGAGCGTGCAGGCCCAGATCCTGAACCTGCTCGGAGAGCTTCGCCAGCGCCTTGGGCTCGCCTATCTCTTTATTGCACACGACCTCTCGGTGGTGCGCCACATCAGCGATCGAACCGCAGTGATGTATCTCGGCAAGATTGTTGAGGTCGCGCCTTCGGCAGAACTTAATAGCGCACCGGTGCACCCGTACTCCAT
>CAIJIA010000057.1 GCA_903820655.1 uncultured Chloroflexota bacterium | reverse complement strand
GCAATCTCCTGCGGGAACTAGCTCGCGGTCGAGCCCCCTTCCAGGATGCGCTTGAGATAGCGCAGATCCGACCGAAAGATCGCACCGAGAATTGGTCGCTGAACGAACCCTCCGATGTTTGCAAAGAGGGGTGGTCGTAGGTACTCCATCCAATCGATCCGCGTATTCGTTGCATCAATCTCCGTAAAGCGAAGGAGCCCCTCGCCCACAAACTTTCCCTCATGCCGGATCGCGAAGGTACTCGGCGGGTCAAACTGGGTGATCACCACTTCATCGGTCGTTGAGATGCCGAAGATGCGCACCGTGGCACGACCGCGCGAGCCGGGCTGCACTGGCGGCGGCGTGAGCATCTCGACACGTTTCATCTCGTGCATCCATTCAGGCTGACGCGCAATGTCAGAGGCATACGCCCACACCGTGTCACGGGGTGCCGCAATCGTGATTGTCAGATTGATCTCTGGTCGTCGAATCCTTCCCGTGGTGATCAGTCGCTCAAGGAGCAGTTCAATAAGCACCGCGCCGATCAAACCGCACGCCGCAAGGATCAGTAGCTCCATCAGCAGAGCACCCCGCCTGCCGATTCAATCTCTTGGAGCGCTGCGGCGATGTCGCCGTCGCGCAGTTCAACACCCGCGGTTGCGGCGACGGCCACCTCGACCGTGAACCCTGCAGTCAGCGCGTCAAGCGCGCTTGCCTTGACGCACCAATCGGTGGCAAGGCCACAGATAGTCACAAGGGTCACACCCGCGTTGCGAAGGAGCGACGCAAGTTCGGTAGAGCGAACCTCGCCGGTGATCGGGTTGCGCAGGGAGAAGGCACTGTAGCCATCCTCACCCGCTACCCCTTTGCGAATCACCACATCACCGGGCCGCTGCGCCAAGACCGCTTCAGGGAGGAGCTCGGCCCCCGGGCTCCCCGCGACGCAGTGCACCGGCCAGGTGCCGCCCTGTGGGGCGAAGTGCGGCGTGCTCTCCGGGTGCCAATCCTGGCTCCACACAACAAGCTCGCCGTGGGCGCGCGCGCGCTCAACGAGGTGCAGCACGTGGGGGAGGGCGGCGGTTGCGCCCGCCACGAAGAGGCTCCCCGAGGGGTCGCCGAAGTCAACCTGGAGATCCACGATCAGAAGGGCACGCTGCGGTTTTGCCATACCCGCATCCTCGCACGGGGCGCTACCCTTGGGGAATCGTGCAGACCTTCGACTTCCTTGAGCAGATCCCCGACGCCGACCCAACGGAGACGGCACGCCTGATCGGCGAGATCGAGCGCTCCATCGCCGCCCACGGACCGGAGCGCGCCAAGCTTCTGCTGATGCGACTTCTCGCGCGAGCGCGCGACCTTGGCGTCGATCTCCCCACCCTGGCGACCACGCCGTACATCAACACCATCAAGACGAGTGACGAACCCGCCTTCCCAGGCGACGAGGCGATGGAGACGCGCATTCGCCACATCATTCGCTGGAACGCCGCCGCCATGGTGCTGCGCGCGAACAAGACCCACGCCGGCATCGGCGGACACCTCGCCACCTACGCCAGTGCTGCGAGCCTCTACGAGGTCGGCTTCAACCACTTCTTCCGCGGTAAGCAGGGGAGTGCCGGCGATCAGATCTTCTATCAGGGGCATGCCGCCCCCGGCATCTATGCGCGCGCCTATCTGGAGGGGCGCATCAGCGCGCCACAGCTCGATCGTTATCGACAAGAGACAGCGGGGCATGGCGGCCTCCCGTCATATCCGCATGCACGTCTCCTGCCAGACTTCTGGGAGTTCCCAACGGTCTCGATGGGTCTCGGCGGCATCGGTTCGATCTATCAGGCGCGCTACAACCGCTACCTCCACAACCGCAGCCTCACCGACACGTCGGGGAGCCGCGTCTGGGCCTTTCTCGGTGACGGTGAGATGGATGAGCCAGAGTCCGCTGGTGCGCTGACCCTTGCCGCGCGCGAAGGACTCGACAACCTCACCTGGGTGGTGAACTGCAACTTGCAGCGCCTCGACGGCCCAGTGCGCGGCAACGGCAAGATCATTCAGGAGCTAGAGGGCCTCTTCCGCGGCGCTGGCTGGAACGTGATCAAGGTGATCTGGAGCCGTGAGTGGGACGAACTCCTCGCGAACGACGCGGGTGGGCATCTTGTACGCAAGATGGATTCAACCGTTGATGGCGAGTTCCAGAAGTACATCGTTGCCGGTGGCGCCTACATTCGCGAACACTTCTTCGGCCCAGAGCCAGAGCTTGGCGCGCTGGTGAAGCATCTCTCAGATGACGAACTGGTTCACCTTCGCCGCGGCGGTCACGACTACCGCAAGATCCATGCCGCCTACGCGTCAGCTGTCGCCCACAAGGGTGCGCCGACGGTGATCCTGGCGAAGACGGTGAAGGGCTACTCACTCGGGCCTTCAGTAGAGGCAACGAATGTGACACACCAGGCGAAGAAGCTCTCCGAGGCGGAACTCTTCGCCTTCCGCGATCGACTCGGACTTCCGATTCCTGACGAGAAGATTCCTGAGGCGCCGTACTACCACCCTGGCCCAAACAGCCCCGAGGTGAAGTACATGAACGAGCGCCGCGCCGCGCTCGGCGGCCCGCTCCCAACCCGCATCGTGCACCCAGTGAACTGGAGCGCACCAGAGGCGGCGGTCGATGCCGAGTTCGCCGCAGGAAGCCCCGTGCCAGTGAGCACCACCATGGCGTTCGCCAAGCTGCTGCGAAACCTATTGCGCGATCCGAACATCGGCCAGCAGATCGTACCGATCGTTCCCGACGAGGCGCGCACCTTCGGCATGGATCCGCTCTTCAAGCAGAGCGGCATCTACGCGCCGTTCGGTCAGCGCTACGAGCCGGTCGACTCCGAGTTGCTGTTGAGCTATCGCGAGTCGCAGAGCGGTCAGCTCCTCGAAGAGGGGATCACCGAGGCGGGCTCCATGGCGTCGTTCCAGGCGGCCGCGACCGCATATGCAACGCACGGCGTGCCAACGATTCCGTTCTACGTCTTCTACTCCATGTTCGGTTTCCAACGCGTGGGCGATCAGATCTGGCAGGTGGGCGATGCCCGCGGTCGCGGCTTCCTGATCGGCGCAACCGCCGGGCGCACGACACTCGCCGGCGAGGGGCTGCAGCACGACGACGGTCACTCACAGCTGATTGCGCATCTGCATCCGCATGTGGCCGCCTACGACCCGTCATTCGCCTATGAGATGGCGGCACTGATTCGCCGCGGTATGGATCGCATGCATGGCGGGCGCGAAGACATCCTCTACTACCTCACGATCTATAACGAGAACCAGGCGCAGCCGGCGCGACCTGAGGGTGCGATCGTTGATGAGGGGATCCATCGTGGCCTCTATCGATTTGCGGAGGCTGATGCCAGCGCGAGCGGCCCAATCGTTCGCCTCTTCGGCTCAGGCGCGATCATGGGCGAGGTACTCGCCGCGCGCGACCTACTACGTGAGCGCTTTGGCGTACGCGCCGAGATCTGGTCCGCCACCTCGTATTCAGAGCTGCGTCGTGAGGCCCTTGTTGTGGAGCGCTGGAATCGTCGCCACCCGGAGAGCGCGCCGCGAACGTCGTGGCTTCAGGATCAGCTCGGCAGTGGCGGCGCCCCGATCGTTGCCGCCAGCGACTGGGTGACGGCGCTCCCTGACCTTCTCGCCCCGTGG
>CAIJIA010000056.1 GCA_903820655.1 uncultured Chloroflexota bacterium | reverse complement strand
CTCCCAGTGGGCCGCGGCGGAGGGTGTACTGGTGTTTACCGGCGAATATCGTCATGCCATCGATGGGAAGGGACGCGTTGCCGTCCCCGCGCGCTTCCGTGCGCAGCTCGATGAGGGTGCCTTCGTCTCCCGCTGGCTCGACAACTGCCTCGCGATCTTTCCCCGCGCCGCGTGGGATGACCTCGCCGCTCGCGTCGCCGCCCTACCAACCGGCAACGCCACCGCCCGCGAATTCGCCCGCTTCCTCTTCGGGAGCGCCTTTGAGGTAGAGCTCGATGCGCAGGGCCGCCTCCTCCTCCCAGCAACGCTGCGCACGTGGGGCCAACTCGACGCCGAAGCGATGGTCGTCGGCGCACGAGATCACGCCGAAATCTGGACACCGAAGCGCTGGGATTCGTATCGCGGCGGCATGGAGTCCTCTGACGCCCTCGCAGCACAGCTCGAGGAGCTCGGCTTCTAATGGCGACGGGTGCGACCCTCCATCGCCCCGTCCTACTGACAGAACTGCTCGGCGCCCTAGCGGTGCGCCCCAACGGCACCTACGTCGACGCCAACCTTGGTGGCGGGGGACACGCCGAAGCGGTGCTTGACGCCTCCGGGCCACGCGGACTCCTGCTCGGCATCGATGCAGATGGTGGCGCGATTGCAATGAGCCGCGTGCGCCTCACTCCCTTCGGCGACCGCCTCTCCACATTTCATGGGAGTAGCGCTCATCTCGCGCGTGCCATCACCGATGCCGGTTTTAGCGAAGTTGACGGCGTCTACTTTGACCTTGGGCTCTCCTCCGATCAGCTCGTTGACCGCGAGCGCGGATTCGGGATTCGGGCGGGTGGTCTCCTTGACTTGCGCTTTGACACGCGCACCGGTGAATCGGCGGCCGAGCTGATTGCACAGGCGAGCGCTGCAGAGCTTGAGCAGATCTTCCGCGACTATGGCGAAGAGCCGCACGCGGCAAAGATTGCGCGCGCCATCGTTGCAACTCGCGAAAGTGCACCGATCACCACTGCAGAGGAGCTCGCTGCACTTGTTGAGCAGAGTGTGCCGAAGCGGTACGGCCCACCATCGCGCATTCATCCGGCAACACGTGTCTTCCAGGCGCTGCGCATCGCGGTCAATGATGAGCTGACTGCGCTCAGCACCGCACTTGCCGCAGCGATTGCCGCACTGCGCGTGGGTGGCCGCATTGTGGTTCTTACGTATCACTCCCTTGAGGACCGCATTGTGAAGCAGGCATTTGCTGCCGCTGCACGCGATTGCATCTGTCCCCCGCGCGTGCCTGTCTGCACCTGCACAAACCAGGCAACGCTGCGACTCATTACCAAGCACCCCATTACTGCAAGCGACGACGAGATTGCGGCGAACCCACGAAGTCGTAGCGCCAAGCTTCGAGCGGCAGAGCGACTGGAGCGTGCAGCATGACCACAATCGGCCGTCCGCTCCGCGGCGCGCAGTTGGTAACTCCGCCATATCAGCCACGGATCTCCGACAGTCGAGCCGCCGCTGCGGCACGACAACGCACAGTGATCCGCAACACGTTCAGGCCCTTGAACACCGCCGTTGGAAGCGGCTCCATTCGCATCGGTACACGCCCACTACCAGGGGCTCCAATACCGCGCACGGCCGTGATCCCAGGCGCTGCTCCGCGTGGGCGCATCGGCGTCTCTTCATGGAACGCTGTAGAGCGCCATGGTGGCCTGAGCGCCAAGCTCGGCTCCTGGCTCATGCCGACCGCCGTCCTCTTTGGTGCCTTCTTTATCTTGACCATCCTCTCCATCGAAATTGCAACGTCGAGCGCCAAGGTGACGACCTTGATCGATGAGCAGACCCGGCTCATGGAAGAGATCCGGGTTGGCGAGACAGATATGAGCCGACTCGGTCGTGAGCCGGCGGTGCGTCGTCGCGTGACGAGCCTCGGCGTGGTGCAGCTCGCCGACCCACTTGTCGTGGAGGTTCGCTAAGTGGCGCCGGATCCACGTACTGTGCGGACCGACTCGCACCTCCGCGTCAATATCGTGACGATCGTGCTACTCATCATTGCCGCTGTCTGTGTTGCACGACTCGGCTACTGGCAGGTTGTCGCTCGCGATCGACTGCTTGATGTTGGCGCTGCGCAACTGCGGACAACGGTTACCAACGAGCCGATTCGGGGCACCATCACGGACCGCACTGGTGCCGTGGTGCTTGCAACGACGGTGCTGCGCCACCGCCTCCTCTCCCAGGGGGCGGCGCTCTCGGCTGCAGACCGTGCTTCAACGGCTGACGCGCTGGTCACGTCGCTCGCGCTGAGCCCGTCGAGCGCCACCAAGCTTCGCGCCATGCTTGAATCTGGTCGAAAGTGGGCTGTACTCCTCCCTGTTCTTGATGATGCCCAGACCGACGTCGTTCGAGGCGAGATTGCTGCAGACCGAGTCCGCGGCGTGACCCTCGAAGAGGTGCGAGTCCGCCTCTATCCGCAGCCCGGCGGCGGTGTCGGCACGACACTCGCGAGCCACATTCTTGGCTTCGTTAATTCTGATGGGGGTGGCCAGTACGGCCTCGAGGAGTATTACAACGAGCGGCTCGCTGGTGCCGCGAGCGTGAGCACAACGGTGCGCGGCTCTGACGGCCAGTTGGCAACCACGCAGGTGAGCACCGGCAGAACCCCATCGAACCTTCAGCTCTGCATCGACGCAACACTCCAGACGCTGGTTGAGCAAGAGGTTGCGACGGCCGGGATCGCAGATGATGCCGAATCGGTGAGTGCGATCGTGATGGATCCGTATACGGGCGCGATCATCTCTTCAGCCTCGTGGCCTGCCTACGATGCCAACAACTTTGGCGTGACGGCGGCGCGCGACCCGAGCCGCTTCATTAATCCAGCCACAACGAGCGTGTACGAGCCTGGATCCGTGATGAAGGCGATCACCTCCGTCGCTGCACTGGAGTCGGGACTTTATACGCCCACGACCATTATTCAAGACGAGGCGGTGCTCACGCTCGACAACGGAGCGACGAAGGTACGGAACTCTGATCACAAATCAAAGGGGTCAATTACGCTGACCGCTGCGCTCGCCTGGAGCCGCAACATCATTTTTAGCAAGGTCGGACTCTCGCTCGGCAGCAACGCGCGGGAAGCGGCTGCGCGTCTTTATGCCACATGGCTGCGATTTGGATTTGGTGGGAAGACGGGCATTGATGTAGTGGGCGAGAGCCAAGGCCTTGTCAATGATCCAGCAGATCGCCGATGGCGCGAGATCGATGTTGCGAACGCCTCGTTCGGCCAGGGCGTCGGCACCACGCTGATGCAGCTTGCCGTTGCCTACTCAGCGCTTGTTAATGGTGGAGTGCTGGTGCGCCCTCGTCTCGTTGAAGCAATTGACGGCGTTCCTGTGCCGATTACCGTTCGTGGGACAGCGACGACTCCAGAGGTTTCCGCCCAGATGGTGCGCATGACGGGCCAAGTTACGAAGAGCGTCCCCTTCTACGCAAAGTTGACCCGTATGGACGGGTATGCCTACGGCGGAAAGACTGGAACAGCGCAGATTTGGCTGAAGGACGCGGACGGCGGCAAGGGCGCCTGGGATTCTGATCATTACAACTTCACCTTCATTGGCTGGGTCGGCAAGACGACGCCGGAGTACGTCATCGCAATCTCCATTCGCCGTGGAACACCGGTCACGCAGCGTCAGGGTGCGATCGTGAATCGCATTGAGTCTTTTGAGCTCTTCCGTCGCGTGGCGCAGGACCTCATCTCTGTGTACAACATTCCCCCCGCCGTTGCGGCTGCAGCTGGCAGCTTAACTTCCCCCACCCACCCCGGCGTGCCGGAACCCTCCGCTCCGGTTATGCCGGCGGTGGGTGGGGATCTACCGACCTTCCGTAGCGTGAGGCGCGGCTGATGACCCTCTCCGCAGCACCACGAACGGTGAGCGGACCCCTCGCCGCATCGGGCCGGGAACTCGCCAACATCCTCGGCGGCACGCTCCTAGTGGATGGTGAGCGGGCCATTCGCGGCTGCGCGGTTGATTCGCGCG
>CAIJIA010000055.1 GCA_903820655.1 uncultured Chloroflexota bacterium | reverse complement strand
GCTCCGATGCCATCATCGGCGTCCTCTTCGCCGGCATGTTCGCGCTCGGCGTTGCGATCTTCTCTTCGATCCCGAATTATGTTGGTGACCTCTTCCACTTCCTCTTCGGCGATGTACTCGGCATTAGCGTTGGTGACCTACTAGCGCTCACCCTGCTTGTCTTTGGCCTGCTGCTTGTTCTGCGGCTCTTGTGGAAGGAGCTGCTCTTCAGCACATTCGACCCGCTCGGCGCCGGCGCCGCAGGGCTACCGGTGCGACGACTTGATGACCTGTTGCTGATCCTCATCGCTGTCACGATTGTGATCAGCCTGCAAGCGGTTGGCATTGTATTGGTGGTGGCAATGATTACGACACCCGCAGCGACCGCACAGCTGCTGGTGAAGCGATTCACTGCAATGATTCAGGTGGCGGCGCTCATCGGTGTTTCAGCCGCGGTTGTTGGGCTGTATGTGAGTTATTCACTCGACATCGCTTCAGGAGCCGCAATCGTGATCTTGGAGACGCTGCTCTTCTTGCTTGCGCTTGCCTTCACTTCAATTCGATCTCGCCTCTATGCCGCACGAGGCGCAGCCAAGATCTAACGCGTCGCTAGCGCAGTCCTGCAAACAGATCAGACTCTGGAAGTGCTGACGAATCCGCAAGGCGGTTTCCAATGAGTCGATACTGCTCATACGCGCCAAGATCAATGTAGTCCTGTTCGGTCAACACGAGCAGTGGTCCGTCGCTCTTGATCTGCGTGGCGTGCGCTTGAATCGCGCGTCGCTTTGCGGCGAGGTGTTTTGTAATGTCAATGCGCGTGGTGATCAGTTCGTCGGGGCACGCCATTGCAGCACGCCACTGGCGCCACTTCTCGAGTTCTTCTGGCGCTACGTCCTTCGGCTCACTCCACCATGACTCAATGCCGCGCGACTCGAGTAGTGCGAGAACCTTGTCGCGCTGTGAGTCTGGTGTGCGCACCTCGTAGAGTTTCTTCGGCGACCAGGCGGGGCCCGCCTCTGGCCGCCATGTTGGATCGCCGGCAATCTCCCACGCGCGGCGCGCAACACGCGCTGCGGCAATGTGGTCGGGGTGGCCGTATCCACCAAAGTCGTCGTACGTTGCGATCACGTCGGGCTGCACGCGACGAATAATGCGCACCAGATGTTCGGCCGTGCCGTCGAGATCCGTGGTGCTGTGTTGGTGATACGAACGCGCATCCTCGTTCCCTGCGTCGCCGACCATGCCCGAGTCACGGAAGCCGAGGTTCTCAAAGTGCGTTACTCCGAGCGCCGCCATCGCCGCAGCGATTTCACCCATGCGCGTCTCGCCAAGGCGTTCGTGCTCTTCGGGGGTGTCTCGCTCCGGGATGACAATCTCTCCAAGTTCGCCGCGGGTACCGGTGATTACATAGGTATCGGTGGTGGGGCTGTGGGCGGCGGCGTAGGCCGCAAGGGTGCCACCCATGCTGATCGTCTCGTCGTCGGGGTGGGCGTGTACCGCCATGAGAACCAGTCGGCCGCTGCTATCCATGCCCAGATCGTACGCGCACAGGGCGGAGTGGGTCGGCTACCCTGACCCTACGCGGCGAAGGG
>CAIJIA010000054.1 GCA_903820655.1 uncultured Chloroflexota bacterium | reverse complement strand
GGTGATCGCCATTGATCAACGTGAACTGCTTCCCTGGCCAGCTACCGACCTGAATGTCGACGATCGTGAGGCCTTGCGTCTTACGCCCGCCGCGCGCGCCGCGCTCAAAGGCGTAGGCGAGGTTGTCGAGGGTGAGCCCGGAAGCTGAATAGACCACGAGCGAATAGCCCGTCTTGTCAGGGAGTTCGAAGATGGCGCCCGCGGATCGCAGCTCACGGATCCCCGCGCCCCAGAGTGGGCCGAGGCGCAGCTGCGAGCATTCGCGGCCGGA
Organism: uncultured Chloroflexota bacterium; assembly: GCA_903820655.1. GTDB lineage: Bacteria > Chloroflexota > Limnocylindria > Limnocylindrales > Limnocylindraceae > Limnocylindrus. Next base: position 1,978 of record CAIJIA010000054.1, on the reverse strand, counting down.
GTCGACGGTGACTGGCGTTGCATCCCAGACTGCAACAGGGAGTGCCGCTTCGAGAACGGTGTCAAAGCCTGCGGCGCGCTGCTGATCGATCATCTCGTTGCACGGCAGTGAGCCGTCAGGAGGTGCTGCTGGCGCGCAAGCTCCCGCTACAACCGCAAAAAGGAGTGCCGCAAGCATTGTTCGCATAGAGAGCATCATGACGCCTACTCCAACTCCCTGTTCGGATCAAAGAGCGGCGCGGTCGGGCGCCTCGTGCTCCCTCGCGGCGGGTGCGGCGCGCCGCGCTCCTCTAGATCATCGAGCACCACATTCGCCGCGCGCACCAGCTCCTGATCGCGGCGCACGTTATCGGCGCACCAGACGAGGTAGCCGGGGTCGCGCTTCGCTACGTCACCCACGGTTGCTCCTTCGTACCGCCCGAAGGCGAAGACGGTTGCGGCGGCCTCGCTCAACGTTGGGCGTCGGTAGTCGGCGGGGAGTGGCGCGAAGCTCCGCTCCACTGGGCCTGCCGGTGACCCTGGGAGCGGGCCGACGGGGCCGCGCGGCGCGCGTGGTGCCCACGGCTGCTCTGGGCGCCAGTTGATCGGCGCCGGGCGACTGGTGCGCGCGTTTGCGGCTGGGGCGGCATCAACAACGACGCTCGCAGTCACTGGGCGCTCAGGCTTGTGCCCGCCCTTTGCAGGGGGCTCGGCTGCCGGCGCGCCATCAGAGGCCCACGCCTCAGCGAGGAGCGCTTCGGCGGCGGCATTGATGAGGGCCATCTCGCGCGTGGCAGCATCGGCACTCGCCTGGTCATTAACGAAGCGGTCAGGATGATGCTCGCGTGCAAGCTGTCGCCGCGCGGCGCGGATCTCATCGGCGCTTGCACCGAGTGGCACGCCGAGGACCTCGTGCGGCGTACGTCGCCCGGTCATCGCGAGGCATCCTCATCGGCGGCACTCACCGCTGCAGAGACGAGTGCGTCTTCGGCCGACATCGTATCTACGCCATCACCGCCAACGCGCGCACTCTCGGGGGCCGGCGCGCCGAGTTCAATGTAGTCGGCCACCGCCGCATCGAGGCCAACGTCGGCACCGGCGCGCTCAGAGAGGATCCACTTGTGCTCCAACGCATCGCAGTACGCCTGCAGCGCGTCGCGCCCCGATGCCAGGTGTGGGCGTAGGCGGACGAGTGTCGGCTCGAGCACCTCGGCGCGCCAGCGCGCTGCCACGAGCCCCGTGGCAAGTCGTTCGCCGCTCTGAACCTGCAGCCAGACGCCGTACTCATGCAGATCGTTCAACAAGAGCTGCGCCTGCCCTTCAAGCGCGTCGACGCCGGTGAGGCGCAAGAGCTGCTCCGCGTGGAAGCGGCGCGAGGCGATCGCCAGTGAGACGCGCATCCCCTCACCGCTCGTGACGTCGAGGCTCAACTCCTCGACGGCGAAGCCGAGCGCGTTCAAATCGCGAATGCGGGTGGCGACGGCGCGGCGATCGCTGGCACTAGCAACGAAGGGGCGGTGCAGTTGAGCCCAGAGTGCCGAGTAGCGATCGCGAAGTGCCGCTGAGGCGCGCACCGCCGCATCGGTATCAACCTCGCTGCCGCCCAAGGCGGCGGCGGCATCGGCGAGACCGAAGGCAACGTTCTCCACCAGGATGTCGAGGTCGTGCTGGCGCTGCCCATCGCTCAGCTGTTCGTGATACTCGGCGGTCTCAGCGTCGACGAGATACGCCTGCAGTCGGTTCCCGTCGCGCTTCAACAGTGCATTCGCGAGCGAGCCATCGCCCCACCAGACGCCGTGTCGGTGTAGGTCAACGAGGAGAACGGCGAGGGCATCGAGGAGTCGCCCCGAGAACTGGCTCGAGGTCGCGGCACCCGGGGTGCTGAGTAAGCGGCGGTACTGAATGCTGCCGCGCAGATAGTCGGTGATGATGAAGCCCTCGCCATCGCCACGATCGACGGCCCCGACGGGCGTTACTGCAGGCATCCCCGCAGATTCGAG
>CAIJIA010000053.1 GCA_903820655.1 uncultured Chloroflexota bacterium | reverse complement strand
CGTCAGCTTTTGAGCTGGGGGATGACGCCGCAGTTGGCATCAGCACCACCACGAGGCGATCTGCGCCGATCGCCGTAGCGGTCAGGTAGGCAACGAGTGCGGAGTCGATGCCGCCCGAGAGGCCCAGCACCACGCGCTCGGCGCCGGTACTGGCGACGTGCGAGGTGATGAAGGAGCGGCACATGGCCGCAACCATCTCGGGCTCAATCGCGAGTTCGTCGTGTGGTGCACTGCCGGTCTCGCCGTTCATTGGCGCCTACGCCTCCTCGAGACCGGCGCGCGTGGCGATGATGCGGTCGTATTCGCGTCGTGTTAGTTCCAGTCGCTCGTCACGCAGGAGCGGCAGAGCGGTCCGTGCGCGTGCCACCTCGTCAAGATCGATCTCGGCCAGCAGGAGCGCCTCTTCAAAGAGTGGCGCCTCAGCGATCACGACGCCGTCGGGCCCGATCACGCGCGAGCCACCCCAGAAGATCAGGGACTCGTCGACGCCGACCCGATTTGCGAAGGCAACGTACGAGGTCGTGAGCGCCGCGGTCGCACGAAGCAGGGTGCCCCAGGATGCTGCGGAGCCAAGCCCCTGATCGGCATCCACGCTTGCGCCGCGCGCCGGCCCCGCCGCCACATTAATGAGAAGCTCGGCCCCGTCCTGCGCAAGAATCGCAGGCAGCGTTGGATGCCAGAAGTCCTCGCACACACCGATGCCGATTCCGACATCGCCCTGTGCCGCTGACCCCCCAAGGGTCGCACGGGTTGCGCGAATCGCATCGCCCGCCGCGAGGAAGCGTCGCTCATCAAAAAGGCCATACGTTGGCAGATAACTCTTGCGCGCCACATGTCGCACCTCACCACCTTCGAGCAGGGCGGCCGCAGCAAAGAGTCGATGATCATCGGTTGACTCAACAAAAGAGACAACCGCAGAGGGCCCCCCGCTCGTGAGCTTCGCCAAGGCCTGGAGGCGTGGATCGGTTCGTCGCATGGCAACCTCTGGCGCGAGGTCTTGCAGTTGATATCCAGTGAGGCTGAGCTCGGGGAAGATCACCAGGTCGGCGCCCGCCCCACGACCCTCAGCGATCTTCTCTTGATGCAGGGTGAAGTTCTGCGCGAGGTCGCCAAGCGCCGGAGCAATTTGCGCGAGGGCGAGCACTCTGCGTCGCATCAGCCCCTACTTTTGCAAGTCCCACGTGTGGATCGACCACGCGTATAACGGGCTCTGCACATCTGCTGCTTGCGTTTCCCAGGTGAAACGGTTCCGAAGCAGGGCGTATCCAGGATCGCCCCAGAGAAGGAGATATGGCCGCTCGCTGCGTCGGAGCGATTGAATGGTGGCGTAGATGCCCACGCGTGAACTAATGCTCCCAGCCGATGCGCCTTGGGCGAGGAGCTGATCGACGCTCGAGCTCGACCAGCAGACGAAGTTCTTCCCAGCCGGTGCCTCTTCCGTTGGGCAGGCGCTCGAGGCAAAGATGTCCGAGTCATCGGGATCGAGGCTCCACTGCCATGCACCGAGGTAGAGATCGAAGTCGTTTGGATAGCGCAGCCGCGGCGCAATGTCGGTGGTGAACGGAAGCTCGGCGACGGTAAGCGAGATGCCGCACTCTGCCACCTGGTCAACGATCAACTGGGCAGCACGGGTTCGCGCAACCTGACCTTCACGAACGATGATGTCAGCTTCAAGGCGCGTACCAGCGCGAGCGAAGACGCCATCTTCACCTGCGACCCAACCATCGGAAATGAGTGCGGCACGAGCGCCAGCAACATCGCGCGTGGTCTCGGCTGCAGCAGGGTTCTCAGCGGCCCACGAGGTGGGCGCCACGGTGCTGGAGATCTTGATCCCGGTCTCATCTGTCGCACCGGTGATGATTGCAGGCAGATCAACGCACGAGGCGAGCGCGCGGCGGGTAAGGCTATTGGCGAAGAGTCGTCCTTCGCGGGTGTTGAACGCAAGGTAGTTGTACCCGCGAAGCGACGCCGTGTGGAGCAGCGTGGCATCGTCGCTCACGCTCAGGCCAGCAACGTCTGCGGCACGAAGGTCGGGGGCCCAATCGATCCCACTCCCCTGAAATGCCTTCACCACACCCGCTGGCGACGCAAAGACCGTCAGTGTCATCGCCGACATTGGCGGCTCGCCAAGCGCGAATCCCTTGAAGGCGGCGAGTTGCACGTAGCTCCCTGGCACGCGCTCTACGAATTTGTAGGGTCCCGCGCCGACAGGCGCGCTCTGTACGTCAAGGAGTGGGAACCCGGCGGCGAGTTGTCCTTCGGTTGGTGCGAGAAGGAGTCCCTCGAGCGCCGCCAGCCGTGCGTAGAGCGCACGTGCGTACTGTTCATCGTCGCGACTCCCCGTTGGCTCACCAGCACTACTGAGTTGCGGATAACCACGTGGATCCGGCAGATCGAGGCCAGCGTCGGCAAGGGTGCGCTCCAACTCGGTAACGCGTGATGCAAACGTGCAGTTTGTGCCTCCCGAGGCTGCGCATCCGCCACCGTCAATGTCGGCAGCAATGTTCTCTCGGGTCAAGGAGACCGCGTTGCGATCTGCGGCTTGAACCTTGGCTTGGAGCCGAGCCAGTGATGCGGTGAGTGTGGCCTTGGGGAGGATTGGGATCGTGAGTCCGCGAGTCTGCCAGGGTGCCCACGGCGACTTCAAGGTAAAGGTCAGCGCACCATCTACACCCGCCTCCACGGCGACCAGGTGATTCCCCACCACCGCGCAAATGTCGCTCACGAGTGGGCAGCGCGTGGAGGCTGCGAGTTCATAGGTGAACACCACATCGTCGGCAGTCAGTGGTGATCCATCGTGGAAGGTGAGCCCTGAGCGCAGCGTGACGCGCCACTTGGTGCCGCCGGCCGCACTCGAGGCATCGCCATCGGCAAGCACGGGGATGGGCGCGAAAGTGGCATCAGCGCGGTAGAGGCCAGCGTGGACCATGGAGCCCACGAGGGCGGAGGCGTCGTCGGTATAGGCGAGCTCTAGGCCGGCGGGCTCACCGACGATGCCCACGCGAATGGTGCGCGCAGAGAAGACGCTACATCCAGAGAGCAGGGTTGCCGTTAAGAGAGCTGCGGCAAGGACCTTTAGGCTCCGATGCATCAGCATCTCCCCTCTTTACTCTCTCGTGGATCGGCGGGTGCCGATCTCCCCACAGGATAGGGGGTCGCCGTGCACTTTTGTGGCGGAGCGACCCACCCGCACGAATCGCCTACGCAGCGAGGGCTGCGTAGGCACGCTCAACAAGGCCGCACTCCGTTTGGAAGTCGAGGAGGGCAATCGCCTCCTCCATCGGCACCCAGCGCACCTCATCGAACTCGTGATCCCACTGATCGAACGATCCGCCGATCGCCTCCATCAAGTAGTAGTGCACCGTTTTATCGATGCGCTCCCCACCGCGCGTGAACGAGTAGTGAATAGCATCGAAATAGGAGAGGATCTGCACCTCGAGGCCGGTCTCTTCGCGCACCTCGCGAAGCGCCGTCTCCTCTCGGGTCTCACCCTCTTCAGGGGTCCCCTTCGGAAGCGACCAGACGAAGCCATCCCGCTCGCGACGACGGCGCCCGATTACGATCTCGGGTCGCCCACCGACACCACGAATGACGAGGCCTCCAGCCGACATTGCACTGCGGCGTGTCGCTCCCATGTGCTGCTCCCTCACCTAACCGATGGGCGGGCGGCCGGGGCCGTACCCGCAATTGAGGCGATGGTAGCCTCCGCAGGGGCGGCGCGCTGCTCAGGCGCGGGCGCTACCCTAGTCGCACGCGTGGCGACGCAGCAGCGGCCACGCACAACAGAGGGGAGGGCTCGTGGGAGACCACTTTTCGGCGCGACGCTCGCTCGGCGCGGGTCTCCCTGATCGCATTGCCCTGGAGCTCCTTCCGCAGCCTGCAACCCCCTGGGCCCAACTCCCGCTGGTGCTGAAGATCCTTATTGAGGGCGCAGCCCGACGCTCAGGTGATGGTTTCGTGCAGCCCGAAGACCTTCACGCCTATCTCGCATGGAAGCCTGGCGCTGCCGCTTCAGCGACCGGCGATGAGCGCGAGGTCCCCTTCTCTCCTGCGCGCGTCGTATTGCAGGACTTCACCGGTGTGCCCGCCGTCGTGGATCTTGCGGCGCTCCGTAATGCCGCCACTGAGCTGGGCATTGATCCACATCGCATTAACCCGCAAGTCCCCGCCGATCTCGTGATCGACCACTCGGTGCAAATTGATCGCTGGGCTACGCGCGAAGCGCTCGAGCAGAACGTGGCCAAGGAGTACGAGCGCAACACCGAGCGCTACCAGCTCCTGCGCTGGGCACAAGGCGCGTTTGATAAGTTCCGCGTCGTTCCGCCTGGCGCGGGCATCGTGCACCAGGTGAACCTCGAGAACCTCGCCACCGTTGTCCGCGTTGAAGAGGTCGATGGTGCGCCACTCGCCTTCCCCGACAGCTGCGTCGGCACCGACTCGCACACCACCATGATCTCGGGACTCGGTGTGCTCGGATTTGGCGTGGGCGGGATCGAGGCCGAGGCGGTCCTGCTCGGCGAGCCACTCTTCTCGCCCATCCCCACCATCGTGGGGCTGCGACTGACTGGGCGACTCCCCGCTGGCACCACCGCAACAGATCTTGTCCTCACCGTCACGGAGCGCCTCCGCGCACATGGCGTTGTTGGCGCATACGTAGAGGCGTTCGGCGACGGACTCGCAACAATCTCCCTCGCCGATCGGGCAACGATCGCCAACATGTCGCCAGAATTCGGCGCAACGACCACGCTCTTCCCGATCGACGAGATCACCCTCGACTATCTAACAACAACTGGTCGCAGCAGCGAGAGCATCACCCTTGTCGAAACCTACGCGAAGGCACAGGGCCTCTGGCGCACCGCTGGCGCGGAGCCGTTCTACGACACCGTCGTGCATATCGATCTTGGCGAGGTCGTTCCGTCACTGGCTGGTCCGCGACGTCCGCAGGACCGCGTTCCCCTGCCGAACCTTGGTGCGAGTTTCGCTGCCGCCTACCCCGATCGCGCTGGCGCTGGAGCACATCACGCCACCGCCACTGCAACGAGCGGCGCATACGAACTACACGATGGCGCAGTGGCGATTGCTGCGATCACCTCGTGCACCAACACCTCAAACCCATCGGTGATGATCGCCGCCGGCCTCCTCGCCCAGCGCGCTGTTGCGCGCGGCATGGAGGTGCCGGCATGGGTGAAGACGAGCCTCGCCCCTGGCTCCAAGGTGGTGACCGCCTATCTCGAACGCGCGGGACTCCTCGCACCGCTCGAGACCCTCGGCTTCAACGTGGCTGGCTACGGCTGCACCACCTGCATCGGCAACTCCGGCCCGCTCGACGCCAGCGTCTCAGGCGCCATTGAGGCAGGCGACCTCACCGTCGCCGCCGTGCTCTCAGGGAACCGCAACTTTGAAGGTCGCATCCATCCGTCAGTGCGTGCCGCCTACCTCGCCTCTCCGCCGCTCGTGGTCGCGCTTGCACTCGCTGGGCGCGTCACGCTGGACCTGACGCAGCAGCCGATCGGCAACGACAAGAGCGGCACCCCCGTCTACTTGCGGGACCTCTGGCCGAGCGACGACGAGATCACCACCGCAGTGGCGGCCGCCGCCGACGCCTCGCTCTATCGCAGCAGCTACAAGGATCTCTTCGCTGGCGACGCGCGCTGGCAGAACCTTGCGAGCCCAACGGGCGAAACGTATGCGTGGGACGCCAACTCCACGTACGTCTCGCGACCAGCATTCACGGAGGGGGTCACTCCCGAGCCGCAGCCGATCGCCGACATCAGCGGTGCACGCGCCCTCTTGCTGCTGAGCGACTCCGTAACGACCGATCACATCTCCCCCGCCGGTTCCATTCGTGTCGACTCCCCTGCCGGCCGCTGGCTCATTGAGCACGGTGTCGCCGCTGGCGACTTCAACTCCTACGGCGCACGACGCGGCCACGATCAGGTGATGATGCGCGGCACCTTCGCCAACATTCGCCTTCGTAACGCGCTTGCCGGTGGCAAAGAGGGTCCAATCACCCGCCATCACCCGTCGGGCGAGATTCTCGCCGTCGCCGATGCCGCTGCGCGCTATCAGCGCGACGGGAGCGACCTGATCATCCTCGCCGGCAAGGAGTACGGCTCAGGATCTTCCCGCGACTGGGCGGCCAAGGGGACCCGCATGCTCGGCGTCCGCGCCGTGATCGCGCAGTCCTACGAGCGCATCCACCGCTCCAACCTCATCGGCATGGGCGTTCTACCGCTGCAGTTCCTGCCAGGCGAGAGCGCCGAGACGTTGGGCCTCACCGGCAACGAGCGCTTCGATATCGCTGGTATTGGTAGTTGCACAGCGCGCTCAGAGATTCGCATCACCGCACAGGCCGTCGACAGCAATGACGCACCAACTGGCCCTGCAAAAGAGTTCTCAGCCCTGGTACGCCTAGACGGCCCAAACGAGGTGAATACCTACCGCAATGGCGGGATCATGCCAGCG
>CAIJIA010000052.1 GCA_903820655.1 uncultured Chloroflexota bacterium | reverse complement strand
GCCGTGTTGCTCGTCGGCGTCGCTGGGTACTCCGTCTACGACGGCACGTGGGCTCCAGCCGTTGAGGTGAACAGTGCCTCCATCAATAAGGCTGAGGCGAAGGCCCGTGCCGAAGTCACCGCCTTCCAGATTGCGCTCCAGGGTTCACGCATCCGTGCCCGAGTTGCCGCTGGCACCATGACGAACAGCGCCGGCGATACTGCACTTCAGGCGTTGAATGATCAGGCACAGGCAATTAGCAATCAGGTCACCACCGACATGGTCGACACACTACTTATTCGCGACCTCGCCGCCGCGAATGGGGTTACGGCTGATCCAGCCGTTGTCGCCACGGAATGGGCAAAGGAGGCGACCCTTCCGGAGTTGCGTCTCTTCCGCCGCATCAGCATCGACGCCGCCGATGACCCAACGACGAAGAAGCCTACTGCCGCAACTCGAGCGGCAGCGAAGGCGAAAGCTGAGGCAATCCTCGCTGAGATCAAGGCCGGTGGAGACTTCTCGGCCATCGCCAAGCGCGACTCAACGGACTCATTTGCAGAACTCGGCGGTCTCGTAGGGTGGACCGCAGAATCCGAAGATCCAACTGACGACCTTGCCTATGCGGCCGCGTGGGCACTCACACCATCCGCGGACGGCTCCACCCAGCCGTTGACCGACGTCATTGCGAGAACGGCAGACCAGTTTGTCATCTTCCGCCTTGATAAGTCCCAGGCATCGAAGCTCGATCCAGATTTTGAGAAGCAGGTGAGCGACGCTGGGCTTGACCGTGGTCTCTACGAGCGCATGGTCGAAGAGCGCGCGCTAAAGACCGCGCTCAGCGACAAGATCACTGCGCAGTTGCTCGCGGGTCCGGTCGAACAGCGCGAGGTCAGCTACGTCGCAGCCTCCGTGCCAACCAAGGATGAAGCGCAGATCCAAGTCAGCCACATCCTCTTCAGCCCAAAGGACGATCCAAACACTGCAGGTGACCTCGACCCAACGGACCCAGCCTGGGCCGCCGCTGAGAAAGAGGCGAACGACCTTGTAGCCCGACTCAAGGCTGGATCAAGCTTTGAGACCGAGGCGAAGAAGAGCGACGATAAGACGTCTGGCGCAGACGGCGGACTTCTTGTCTGGGCACCGAAGGGCACCTACGTGCCAGAGTTTGAAGCGGCAATCTGGGCTGATGGTGTCAAGCACAACGACGTTCTCGGGCCAATCAAGACGCAGTTCGGCTATCACGTGATCAAGTTTGATGCGCGACGTCCATCGCTCAAGGATCGCCTTGATGAACTCGCCACCGCGCTTGCCGCCGATGGCGTGGACTTCAAGGAAGCCGCCACCACCGCCACTAATACGATTGAAGAGCTCACCTTCGCCAGCCCAGGATTCGTGCCGAAGTACACCGTCAACCCAGAGTTGGGCAGCGTCGTTTGGGGCCTGAAGGCGGGTGGAACGAGCGCCGTTGTCGAGAGCTCAAAGACCTACCTGATCGTCCATGTGGATGGCGTCGAGACACGCGCGCTAACGGCAGATCAGATCACGGGTATTAAGGCGAGCGGATTCTCGATCTGGCTTGATCTCTATCGCTCCGCAGCGCGCGTTGCGATCGACGGAGCCGTGGTGCAGGAGGCTGGGGCTTCGCCAACTCCGTGACCGTTAGCGGTTTCAACGGATCCCTCGACGCACTATTCGCTGCGGCGCAACGCGCCGATGCGAACCTACATCCAGCTACTGGCATCACCGTCGTCGCACTCAGCCACTGCGGTGGCATTGCGCTGGATACGTCGCGTCCACTCATCGTGCTGCTCGACGGGGCAGAGCCAGCCCACGAATTACCCGGTCGGAGCGGCTCGGGATGGTCGCTCCTCACGCGCCTCTACGGTGCCGACCGAACCGTGACGCTGCTTCCGAGCGGCGGCAGCAGCACCGTAGGAACCTGCGCAGCAAGCGGCACAGGCGGCGATCAGGCGCTCTACTTCGCAGGGCTTACACCACTCGACGCACTCGCCTCTCCCTGGACGATGCCGTGGCTCAGCGCTCGACTCCGTGCCCCCGACGGCTGCCCGTGGGATCGCGAGCAGACCCACGCCTCGCTGGCGAAGCACCTCATCGAGGAGGCATGGGAGTTGCATGACGCCATCGCCGCGCTCGAGTCGGCGAGCGAAGCGGAGCGGCCACGGGCTACCGCCGATCTCGCCGAGGAGCTCGGCGACGTGCTCCTGCAAGTGGTGCTGCACTCCCAGATCGCGCAGGAGCGGGGCGACTTTGACCTTGCCGACGTGCAAGACGGTCTCGTGCGCAAGATTGTTCGCCGACACCCACATGTCTTCGGCGACGCGAGCGCGGCGACGACGCGCGACGTGCAGCGGAACTGGGAAGCCATCAAGGCGGGCGAACGCGCCGCGGCCGGCGAAGGTGAGAAGGTGAAGGGTGCGCTCGATGGGGTGAGCCGCGGGCTCCCGGCGCTCTTGGCGAGTCGCGAACTGCAAGACCGCGCCAGTGCCGTTGGGTACGACTGGCCAACCCTCGATGGGGTTCGGGCGAAGATCAGCGAAGAGTTGGCCGAGCTCGACGAGGCGCTCGCCGAGGCGGGGCACCCCGATCAGATCACCAGCACGCAGCCTGTGAGTGCTGCAGCCTTAGCGCACGCGCAAGAGGAGCTCGGCGACGTGCTCGCCGTGATCGTGAACCTGGGTCGCCGCAGCGGCATTGATGCCGAGGCGGCACTTCGTGGGGCTAACGATAAGTTCCGGCGCCGCTTCGGCGATGTTGAGCGCCGAGCTGCCTCACGCGGGATCGTGCTAAAAGATGCAGACTTCACCACATTAGATGCGCTCTGGGATGAGGCAAAAGCCGCCGAGCGCGAAGCGAAAGGGTAGGGGGCACGATGAGCAAGGTACGAGCTGACGGGCGCGCCGTAGATCAACTCCGCGATTTGAAGATTGAACTCGGTGTCCAGAAGTGGGCCGAAGGCTCCGCCATCATCTCGATCGGCAACACCGTGGTGATCTGCTCCGCCTCCATTGAGGAGCGCGTGCCGCCACACCTGCGCGGCAAGGGGACCGGCTGGGTCACCGCTGAGTACAGCATGCTCCCTCGGGCAACCAACACCCGCTCCGACCGAGAGGCGGTCCGCGGCAAGCTGGGTGGCCGCACCCACGAGATTCAGCGCCTGATCGGCCGCGCCCTGCGCCAGTCGGTTGACCTGACGAAGCTTGGCGAGCGTTCAATTCTGATCGACTGCGATGTGCTCGTTGCCGACGGCGGCACGCGCTGCGCCAGCATCACCGGTGGCTGGATCGCTCTCGCCCTCGCGATGCGCGCCAAGAAGCTTGAGGCACACCTGGTGCGCAACGTTGCTGCCGTCTCGGTCGGAATCGTCGACGGTCAGGCCGTTCTCGACCTGCCGTACGAAGAGGACAGCCGTGCCGATGTCGATCTGAACGTGGTCGCCACCGACGCCGGCCACTATGTCGAACTGCAGGGAACAGCGGAGCAGGATCCGTTCCACCGCACCGCCCTCGACGAGATGTTGAAGCTTGCCGACGCAGGGATCGCCGATCTCATCAAGTTCCAGCGCGACACTCTCGCTCGCGCGTGACCGCGCCGCGACGGCGGCTCCTCGTCGCTACAGGCTCGGCACACAAGCTGATCGAGCTACAGCGACTCTTCGGCGATCTGCCGATTGACCTGGTAACGCTGCGCGACGTTGGCATCACTGACGAGGCGCCAGAAGATAGCGCAACGTTTGAAGAGAACGCACTGCAGAAAGCCCGCTGGTATGCAGAGGCTTCGGGCGAATGGACGCTCGCCGATGATTCTGGCCTTGAGGTTTCGGCGCTGAACGGTGCGCCAGGTGTGTACACGCGTCGTTACGCCGGGCCAGATGCCACCGATGTGCAGAATTACGAGAGGCTTCTCGCCGCGATGGTTGATGTTACTGATCGCACGGCGCGCTTCGTGTGCACCATGGCGTTGATCGATCCCGCGAATGGGTCAGAGCGCACCTTCCGTGGCGAGTGCCCTGGCGCTCTCACGACAGCGCCGCGAGGCGAGTTCGGGTTCGGCTACGACCCGATCTTTGAGGTGGATGGCCGGACCATGGCCGAACGCGCACCTGCAGAGAAAGATGCGTTGAGTCACCGCGGTCGCGCCGCCGCCCTTGTCGCGGCAGCCCTCAGGGGTGAGCTCCAGCCTTAAGGCGTTGCGGTCACTGACGGGGTGGGCGTTGGCTCGGTGCTTTCTGGAGCAGAGGTTGGATCGGGTGTCGCCGTATGTCGTGGTAGCGGTAGCCCCGCATCACACGTTGCAAGCGTTGGATACGGGTGCGCAGCGGTTGGTGATGGGCTTAAGCTTGGTGCTGGCGTGGCACCGCTCGCCAACGGTACCGGGCTAAAGGCCGCCTCAGTACCAAGCTTCGGTTCGCTCTTCGTGGCAGGGAAGCCCCACGGTCGTGTTCCAGGTGTTGGGAATAGGCGTGCGCCGAGCATCAGCATGCGGTCAGCTTTAAAGAAGACCACGGAACCGAATGGGCTGTACTCGCCCTTGTGGCGATAGCGCAGGATCGTGTCTCCCGGCTGAATCACTGCACGCACGATCTTGCTTGAATCGAAAGAGCCAGCCGCCTCCGCGAGCTGCGGGATCAGTGCCGGATTGAGATCAGTGCGAACTCCATCGCCAATCACGTCTAAGAGGGCGAGGGCGTTGCTGACAAAGTTTCCGCTACGAGCGAGCTCGTCTCGAGCCGCGAGAAGGATCTCAATCTGTCGTGGGCCACGAGTCATGTCGTCGGTGCCTGGCGCCTTGCGAATGCGTGCGTAGGCGAGTGCACACTCGCCACTCATATGCCAGTTTCCGGCGGGAAGCCGCGCGCCATCCATATTAGTCCGATACGAAACGTCAAGAATGGTTCGCTGAATAGTGAGGTCAACGCCGCCAACCTGATCAATGATCTTCACAAAGGTCGGAATCACGACGACGGCAGTCGCGTCAATCTTCACGTTGAACATCGTGCCCAGTGCGGTGCTGAGTGCTACGGCTGGCCCCTCGGGGAACTTCTTCGGATAGCGCACCGCATGCGACCAGAGCGAGTTGATCTTTGGCCCATACACATCACCATTGCCAAGCGGCACGTTCACGAGATCGCGGGGAATTGAGACGGTGCTGACGTATCCGCCGATGCGGTCCCAGCTGACGATGATCATCGAGTCGGTGTTGAACGAGCTGCGGTTCCCCACGGTGTCGGCGCCGATGAGCAGCATGGTGAAGCGATCGGCGATCGGTGGTGGCGTTGGCGTCGCACTCTCAGCGGCTGAGCCATCAGGTGTTGGTGTGCCGAAGCCGGAGAAAACATCAGTGGCCGCGACCTTTGCGCGGTAGACGATCGCGGCGGCGCCCGCCTGTGGTGCGATTGAGATGAGAAGGGCGAGTGCGAGCAGGATCGCTGAGCGACGAGTGCGCTTCGTACCGCGGGCGGCATCAACCGTGACGAGGATTCGCCACGCGATGGAGAGGAGCAGGAGGGCGAAGAGCAGGGTGAGGCGGCCTGGCGTGGCAATCGCGGCGGCGGTGCGCACTACGCCGAAGAGGAGGAGGGCACCGAGCGCCACGACAAGGAAGACGATCAGGGGGAGGGCGGAGAGGAGTGCTGCGCGGCGACGTCCGTCGAGCCACTGGCCGAGCCCGGGCACGACGGCTGACGCGGCGGCGGCTCGGAGGGAGCCCGTTTTGGGCGTGGATTCAGCAGGCATAGGGTGATGATGCCACCCGAATGGAGGGAGCGTTTAGGATGAGCATGTCGGGGTGTGGCGCAGCTTGGTAGCGCGCCTGCTTTGGGAGCAGGAGGTCGGAGGTTCGAATCCTCTCGCCCCGACCACAACCTCCCCTCTCTTCGCCTCAGATCTGGTCGCCTTGGTGGCCTCGTTTAGACTGACGCCATGTCGAGCCAGCCCCTCTCGGAGCGCCTCAGCACCGGATACCGTCGCTTCCGCGCCGGTCGCTACAACGACGAGCGGGTGCGATATGACGAGCTTGCGCGCGAGGGTCAGAAGCCGCGCACGATGATCGTTGCCTGCTCTGACTCCCGCTCCGCCCCAGAGACGATCTTCGATGCTGGCCCTGGTGAACTCTTTGTGGTGCGCAACGTCGCCGCCCTGGTCCCTGTGTACGCTCCCGACGCAAAGAGCCATGGTGCCAGTGCCGCCCTTGAGTTCGCCGTCCTTAGCCTTGAGGTCAACTCCATCGTCGTCATGGGGCATGGACGGTGTGGCGGCGTCGGTGCAGCGCTCGATCCGGCATCGCGGCTGACTGACTCCGACTTCATCGGCTCATGGGTTGCCGACCTCAAAACGCTCGATGAGCGAACCCCAGCCTCGACTACAGGCGGCCCGCAAGAGCGCCAGCGGCTCATCGAGCATCTCAGCGTGCAGCAGTCACTTGAACACCTTCGCACCTTCCCCTGGATTGCTGAGCGCGAGCGCGCTGGCCGCCTCACGCTCCACGGCGCCTGGTTTGATATCTCGCTCGGGGAGCTCCACGCTCTTGCAGGGGGCGAGTGGCTCCCACAGCCATACGACGAGGCGGGCTGACCCCGCTCGGGAACCGCCAGCCCCGCTCGCTCGTTACGATACTGATGGGGACTCTCCCCACACAGAGATGAAGTTGAGGTGAATCGTGCGAACACTCCTGAAGCTCTTCCTCCCGCTCGCCTTGATGCTGGCGGCTGTTGCCCCAGTAGCCGCGGCTGACGAAGCCCCAGCCCCAGACGCCACCCCAGAGGCGGTGATGTACTCGGTCGGTGGCTATAGCGGCACACTGCCGATCGCCTCTCCCGCGGATGCACATGCCGCGGTACTCGCCGCCGGTGGGCCATTCGACGCATTCACCTACAACGACGGCGCGCTAATTGGCGCCACGAAGTATTACGACGTGAAGGGCGAGCCAGGGAGCGACGCCATCTGGATCGTTGTGTACACCTATGGGTGGAACGACTGCGAGTCGGGCTGCATCAACGGACACAGCTTTGTCTACCAAGTTGATCCACTCACCGGCGCAGCAACCTTTGACAGCCATCAGGGCGACGTCCTTCCCGCCGACGCACCTGCAGCACTTGTTGAACTAACGGGTCGCAGCGGTGGCATCGTGCCTCAGCCTGAGTGGCGCACGCTGACTGGCGAGCCGAGCGCCTGCCCAGAGGGGATCACCGAACCGAATGCACCAATCTCGAGCGACACGGTTCTGCCGTGCCTGCTTCCAGATGGCTCGCTCTTTCCAGAAGTGATGCCTGCAGGGACAGATGGCGATACCGATTGGGCCACGATGTACAACAGCTGGATGGAAGAGTTTCGTGCCTCACTTGAGCCGTGCGCCGCAGGGGTGGACGTCAACGATCCAATGGTGGCCACCTGCATCCTTCCAGACGGAACCATCGTTGGGCCGATGCCACTCTTCGCCATGGATATGGCCGGATCTGGCGAGGAAGAGAACGGCTGGACGACCGCACTGCCAACGATCATCTTGGCGGCACTGCTCGCCTGGATCGGCGCTGCAGGACTCGTCGGTCGATCGAAGCGCCGCGCCGCGTAACTCGCGCGCACTAGGAAGAACCGGGGCGACCTCGGCCGAGCCGCTCAGGCGGTCAGGTCGGGGTCGTTCCCCATTCATAGTTCTGCTTCAAGATTCGCAGGTAGACGAACGTCTCGGTTTCGAGCACACCAGCAATCGAGCGCAGCCGATCGGTAAGGAAGGTCAGCAGCGCATCATTGTCTTCGCAGACCACTTCAATCAGTAGGTCGTACGCGCCAGCCACCACCACGCAGTAGCTCACCTCGGGAAGCTCTTCCAGCTCTTTGGCGGTGGTGAGGAGTGCGGCGGGAGTGCAGCGCACGCCGATCATCGCCATCAGTGGGTAGCCAACCTTGAGTGGATCGGCCACGGCGATCACCTTCAGCGCACCGCGGTCTACGAGCCCCTTGTATCGGGCGCGGATGGTTGACTCAGGGACACCGAATGCGGCGGCGATTTCTGTGAAGGGCTTGCGGCCGTCGGCCTGCAGGACCTCCATCAGGCGACGATCGAGGTCGTCGAGCGCTCCGTGGTTGTTCCCTCGTGCCATCTCACCCCCTGTAGTGCGGTGACGCCGCCACGGCGCCTGCGGGGCAGATGGCCCAGCGGGGCGAAGGCTACCATCAGCGGGTGATAAGCGGCCCACTCCTCCTCGCGCGCGCCCTCCTAGCAAACGTCCGATTTGCCGTGCTCCAGATCGGCGTGATCGCCCTCGCCGCAACGGTTGGCATCGCCCTCCGTCAACTCCCCGATTACGCCCTCCAGAACGCCGGCGACTACGCCAACGAGATGGCGAAGCTGCGCGCGGAGTACGAGCCCACGCTTGGCCCGCTGGTGGGGATCTTTGAGCGCCTTGGCCTTTTCCGCGTCTTCACCTCGCCGTGGTTCACGGCGCTGCTGGTGCTCCTCACCATCTCGATCATCGTCTGCACCTGGGACCGCCTCCCGAAGATCGCGGCAGCCACAGCACCATCACGCCCCGAGCAGCCCGACACATTCTTCGGCGAATCACTGCCTGGGCGCGGCGTGATCGATCTTTCCACCGCACTGCCGGTGGATGCGGAACTCGGTGCCCGAGCGAGCGCCGCCGCCGCAGAGGCGAAGCGCGATGGTTGGGAGGTGAGCGTTGCCGCCGACCCAGAGCGCAACGGTGGGCTCCTT
>CAIJIA010000051.1 GCA_903820655.1 uncultured Chloroflexota bacterium | reverse complement strand
CTGGAGTTGGCGCTGGGCGCGGTGTGGTTGCAGGGCGCTCGGGGCGGATCGGAGCGGCGGCGCGGCCGAGGAGTGCCGCAATCGCTCTCACCGCCTCTGGCGGTGCTGGCGTCTCCGTCGTCAGGAGTCGCGGGTCAGCCTTTGGCGCTCCTGATGCGGGCTTGCGTTCGGTCACGCGCTTCCTCCCCGTTCTGGTTGTGCCAGCTGGCCCCTCTATTCTCGCCGATCGCGCAGCGGCAGGGGTCCCCCCGTTCGTGAGCGCAGCCATCGCAGCGAGTGGATCGTGCAGCAGCTCGCCGTTCGCCTGTGTCGCAAGATCGGCCCATGGCTCGCTCGGCGATGAGTGGTGCTGTGCAACGCCCCAGAAGACGACTCGCCCGTAGGCAGGCAGTCGCACCGTCAGCCCGTTGCGTACCAGCGAAGCGGTAGTCACCAGGAGGCTGCGGTTGGTGATCGCGTCACGGAGCTCAACGACATCACCAGCGGCTGTGGAAATGCCGAGCCGATCGGCAAGCGTGCTGGCCGGAAGCGGGACGGGTGATGCGTCTGCAAGAGAGCTCGACGGCGCAACCGCTGGCGAGGCGTGCTGGATGGTGATCACTGCTGCCGTATCGCTGTTAAGAGCGATCACCAGCGAACGGGCACTCCCCGCCGCATTACTGAAGGCATAGGCGCTTTCGCGTGCGGACTTGTTGCCGCCCTTTGCGTCGAACCAACGGAAGTCAGCGACCCCAGCGAAGAGGTGACGCGCCCGAAGGAGCGGGGCGATCTCGCGGTCATACCGCTCGACATGGTCTGCACTGATTGGGTCGCTGGTCCGCGGCGCGCGGTACTCCATCCCGTAGCGTTCGCGCTGCCCCTCCCACTGCCCGTGGCCGAGCATCGGTACCCCAGGGAGTGTCGACGCCAACGTTGCTGCGAGAAGGGCACGGTCGCCAATACCGAACCCCACGGCGGCCGGCTCCTCGTCGGGGGTGGTGAGGAAGTTCACATAGCGACGCAGCAGCTCAGGGTCGTACGCCGTGGTGTCGCGCAGAATCGTGCGGTACTCCGCGTTCTTCCCGTCTCGCAGCATTGTCATGAAGGCGGAGTTGTAGACGCGGTGCATGCCGAGGCCACGGACGAAATACCCCTCAAGGAGCCAGAAGGCCTCGGCGAGCAGCATCGTGCCGGAGAGCTCGCGCTCGACGCGCTCAACGACCTCACGCCAGAACTCGCGCGGTAGGCGCTTGGCGAACTCGCGGTCGCTCAGCGCAAACTCGCTGCGTGATGGGATCGCCGCCTCGGTGCCGCGCGCCGGATACCAGAGTCGCCGAATGTGCTGCGCAGCAAGCGTCATCGCCGCATCGAAGCGAATGATGTCGGAACGTCGCGCCACGGAGAGGATCTCTTGGATCACCGCCTCGCGCGCCTCCGCATTGAGATAGTCAATCTGGGCGGTGTCCTTCCACGGCATGTTCGTGCCGTCGTTTCCGTGGTAGATGTACTGCAGCGAGCCCTCTGCGCGGCGTTCAAACGCGACGGCGGCATCATCACCGCGCTCATAGCCATCCTCGATGCGGATCGCAGTACCTGGTTCCGTTGCAAGGTTCTCGCCGCTATAGCGATAGTTCTTGAATGGTGGATGCGCAGAGGAGAGGAGGAGCTCGGGTCGTTCGTTG
>CAIJIA010000050.1 GCA_903820655.1 uncultured Chloroflexota bacterium | reverse complement strand
GGCGCGCGTGCGACCACTGACCATTCAGGCTGCACTTCCAACCGAGGGCGAGGGTTTGCTCGTGGTGGCGGGTGTGCTCACAGCGCGACTGGCACCGCCGCAGGCCGATGCCGCAGCGCTTGATGCCGATCGCGCCCGACGTGAGAAGGACCTCGCCGCGGCTCAGGCGCAACTTGCCGCCGCGGAGGCTCGCCTCGCCGACCCGTCGTTTATTGGGAAGGCGCCGGCCGCTGTGGTCGCAGGAGCGGAGCGCCGCGTTGCCGAGCTGCGCGATGAGATCGCACGACTCGAGCGAGGTTCCTAATGCCCTTCTACGACTATCTCTGCGCAAAGTGCGGCGCCACCGTTGAGGTGCTGCACGGCATCGACGAGCAGCAGGCTCGGACCCACGAAGATTGTGGTGGGTCGCTCGAACGACAATTCTCTGCGGCGAGCGTGCACTTCAAGGGGAGCGGCTGGGCCAAACTTGATCGCCGCAGCGGTGGCTCGGGCGCCTCGGATGCGCCTGCGAGCGCGCCAGCCCCGGCCCCAAAGAGCGACGCGAAGTAGGCGATCTCCCTGATCGGGTAGGCTTCCACGCAATGAGCATCAACGCCGACTCCTCGAAGACCCTCGCTGGAACCCCAGCTGCTGACGCGACCCCCGCAGTCTCCGAGCTCGACACCATCGTCTCGTTGGCAAAGCGCCGCGGCTTTGTCTACCCGAGCTCCGAGATCTACGGCGGCATCAACGCGGTGTGGGATTACGGCCCCCTCGGCGTAGAGCTGAAGAACAATGTGAAGCGCGCCTGGTGGCGCAGCGTGGTGCAGCAGCGCCACGAAGTGGTCGGACTCGACGCCGGCATCCTGATGCACCCACAAGTCTGGAAGACTTCGGGCCACGTCGGCTCCTTCAGCGATCCACTCGTTGAGTGCACCGCCTGCAAGCGACGCTACCGCCTCGACGAACTGCCAGGCACGGGCGACCTCACCACTACGCAGCTCGCCGACGCCGAAATCGTCGCCAAGATGGGCTTGAAGTGCCCAGATTGCGAAGGCACGCTCACCGCGCCGCGCCGCTTCAACCTGATGTTCAAGACCTTCATGGGCCCCGTTGAAGAGGATGCCTCTGTTATCTACCTTCGCCCCGAGACGGCGCAGGGCGCCTATGTGCAGCACAAGAACGTGCGCGATTCGTCGCGCAAGAAGATCCCGTTCGGCATCGCCCAGATCGGCAAGTCGTTCCGCAACGAGATCAGCCCAGGAAACTTCGTCTTCCGCATGCGCGAGTTTGAGCAGATGGAGCTGCAGATGTTCGTGCGCCCCGACGAGGCCGCTACGGCCGCATTCGAAGAGTGGCTGCCACGCCGACTCGAGTGGTACAAGTCGTACGGCGTATCGCCCGAGCGTCTACGCATGCGCGAGCATGCCCCCGATGAGTTGGCCCACTACGCCAAGCGCGCCATCGATGTGGAGTACCGCTTCCCATTCGGCTGGAAGGAGCTTGAGGGGATCCACAACCGTGGCGACTTCGACCTCTCGCGCCACGCTGCAGAGAGCGGCGAGAGTCTCGACTACTTCGACCCAGCGACCGAAACTTCATTCACCCCGTGGGTCGTTGAGGCCGCCGCGGGCGCCGACCGCGCCGCCTTCACCTTCCTGATCGACGCCTATCGCGAAGAGGTGGTGCGCGACGAGAAGCGCGTTGTCCTCTCGCTGCACCCGGAACTCGCGCCGTATAAGGTGGCGGTCCTGCCGCTCCTCAAGAAGCGCGACGACCTTGTGGAGATGGCGCACCGCATTCGCGACGGCCTCTCGCGCGAGTTCACCGCCGTCTACGACGACACTGCTGCAATCGGCAAGCTCTATCGCCGGCAGGATGAGATCGGCACCCCGTGGTGCATCTGTGTCGACGTGGACTCCATGGATGACAACGCCGTCACTGTGCGTGATCGCGACACCATGGAGCAGGAGCGCGTCAGCGCTGATCGGCTGGAGGAGTTCTTCCTCGCGAAGCTGCGCGCCTCGCGCCCTTAGGCTTCGGTCGCGCCTGTCGGCTGCTTGCCGGCCGGCCAGTAGAGCTCCTTGTGGATCGCCCCGTCAGGTAGGCCGTACGCCGACAGTTCGCGCTCTGCTGCGACGATCATCTCGGGGTTCCCGCAGAGATAGGCGATCGCCTCACCCGCATTGACACCGAGATCGCGCAGTGCCGACTGGATGATGCTCTCGACGCGACCGGTGCGGCCGGTCCAGCCAGCGTTAAGTGGATCAGCTGGTCGTGAAATGGTTGGAACGTAGGTAGCCGGATATGCGCCACTCTTCTCCCACCCCTCGATCAACTCGCGGTAGCCGATGTCGCTGACGTAGCTCACACCATTCAGGTAGATCGCACGTCGCGGGACACCGTCGTCGGCGAGGGTGCGCGCCATGCTTACGAACGGTGCAATGCCGGTGCCCGAAGAGACGTAGATCTGCACACGTGTGTCGGCGGGCTCCATGGTGAACTTCCCCTTTGGGGCGAGCACGCGTAGTCGGTGGCCGACAGGAAGAGAGAAAACGAGCGGCGTAAACGCACCGCCACGGACGAGGCGGAGGTAGAGCTCATAGCCG
>CAIJIA010000049.1 GCA_903820655.1 uncultured Chloroflexota bacterium | reverse complement strand
TAGTCGAGGCGCACCGCGCGCGCCTTGATCGTGATCCCCTTCTCTCGCTCCAGGTCCATGGAGTCAAGCATCTGCGAGGTCATCAGCCGGGCCTCCACCGTATGGGTCGCCTCGAGCAGGCGATCGGCCAGGGTCGACTTCCCATGGTCGATGTGCGCGATGATGCTGAAGTTGCGCAGCCGAGACTGCGGGATGGTGCTCATGGGCTAAGGATCGCACGCTCTCGCCAGCGCCGCCGAAGGGCGCCTGCGGAGGAGCGTGGCGGAGCCTCTGCTACGATCGCCCGACGGCTCAACCGAGCCCCAGAAGCTGATGGAGTGACCAACATGGGAAAGACCCCGCGCAAGTACAAGGGTGCACGAACACCACAGTCGCTAAAAGAGGTTCGCGCCTCTGCCCGCCGCAACGCGGTGCAGCAGCCACAGCGAACCGCCGCCAAGAGCCTCGTCGCCAAGGCGCTCGAGATCATCACCGGCCAGACCCAGGGTGACACCGCCGCCGCCGTCAACAAGGCGTCGAGCGCCCTTGACCGCGCCGCGAAGCACGGTGCCATTCACAAGAATGCCGCTGCCCGACGCAAGTCGCGCCTCGCCAAGAAGGCTGCCAAGGCGGCTGCCGCTGGCGGCGTGATGCCGAAGGTCGTGAACAAGAAGAAGTCGGCACCGAAGAAGGTCGCCGCACCAAAGGCTGAGGCCGCCGCTGCAAAGCCTGCTGCCAAGAAGGCGGCTGCGAAGAAGCCAGCCGCAAAGAAGCCTGCTGCCAAGAAGGCGGCGCCAAAGGCCTAAGCGAACGAATCGATCGACCGCCCGCTGCGCTCTGCGCAGTGTGGCGGGACGACGATTAGGCGACCGGCTCCTCGCGCTTCACGCGCGGAGCACTCGGCCAGTAGAACAGCCCACCCAACAGTGCGAAGAGTGTCGTGCTGCCAATCAGCAGTCGCGCCGTTCCCATCTGGCCATCCCAATACCAATCGGTGAATGAGGCCACGTCGGTGATCCCCGCCTCGGCCAGCGCGGCCTTGCCACCATCGGCGCCCTGATAGCGCACGTAGACGCACTCTGGTCCCGCCTTGCAGGTGAACGAGCCGCCCTGCTTCTCGTCGCGGTAGCCAGGGTCGAGTGAGAAGAAGAAGAGCTTCACCGCAAGGAAGAGCGCAGCGAAGGTGACCGCGGTAATGGCGCCACTCCAGCCGGAATTCGCAAAGATGCGACCTGGGCGACCGCGGAGTTGCCCGGCGCGCTGATTTCCGTACCAGCCGATGAGCAAGCCCGAGAGCGGGGCGAAGACGATGTAGGCGGGATCGATCGGGATCACCATCAAGAAGCTCACCGCAACGGTGAGCGCCATGCCGATACCGACGAAGGCGGCGACCGTTGCGCCGCGGTCTACAAAGCGGCTCATGCGTGCGTCACGTGCGAAAAGGCGGCGCGGCCGGCGTAGATCGCCCGTGCGCCGAGCTGCTCTTCAATGCGCAGGAGGCGGTTCAGTTTGGCGACGCGCTCCGAACGCGATGGGGCGCCCGTCTTGATCTGTCCCGCGTTCGTTGCCACGGCGAGGTCAGCGATGGTGGTGTCTTCGGTCTCGCCAGACCGGTGGCTCAAGATGCTCGCCCAGCCGGCGCCGCGCGCCAGGGTGATCGCATCGAGGGTTTCGGTCAGGGTGCCAATCTGGTTCGGCTTCACCAGCAGCGCGTTAGCAGCGCCCGCATCAATGGCGCGCTCAATGCGATGAGTATTCGTTACGAGCAGGTCGTCGCCCACGATCTGCACCTTGCCGCCGATGCGCGCAGTGAGGGCCTCCCAACCACTCCAGTCATCCTCGGCAAGACCGTCTTCGATGCTGATGATTGGATACTTCGACGCCCAGCTCGCCCAGAGATCCACGAGCGCACCGCTCTCTAAGGTGCGCCCCTCGCGCTCAAGCTTGTAGTGGCCGTTCGGCTGCAGGAGTTCTGTTGCGGCGGCATCGATCGCAATGGCAATCTCTTCGCCTGGTCGATACCCGGCAGCCTCAATCGCCGCCATCAGCGCATCGAGTGCCGCCTCGTTTGACGCCAGGCTCGGTGCAAAACCGCCCTCATCGCCCTGGCCAGTTGCAAGGCCACGGTCATGCAGGTTCTTGCGCAGTGCGGCGAAGACCTCCGCGCCCGCGCGTAGTGCCTCGCGATAGGTAGCGGTCCCCACTGGAACCACCATGAACTCCTGGAAGTCGGTGGAGTGTTCGGCATGCTTGCCGCCATTGAGAATGTTCAGCAGCGGCACAGGGAGCTTCACCGCAGCGTCGCCGCCAAGTTCGTACCAAAGCTCGTGACCGTGCAGTGCCGCGCGCGCATGGGCGGCAGCGAGTGAGACGCCGAGGATCGCATTCGCACCGAGTCGACCCTTGGCCGGTGTGCCGTCGAGGGCGATGAGTGCCGCATCGAGCGCGCGCTGGTCGAGTACCGACGTGCCGTTGAGCGCCTGCGCGATCTCGCCGTTCACAGCAGCGACGGCACCAAGGACCCCCTTGCCGCCAAATCGACGCTTGTCGCCATCGCGAAGCTCGACCGCCTCGTGTGCGCCAGTAGAGGCGCCCGACGGAACAGCGGCGCGCCCGCGCGCGCCACCGCTCAACGTGAGATCAACTTCAACGGTCGGGTTGCCGCGCGAGTCGAGAATTTCGCGCGCGTGGATCGCGGCGATGTGGTCGCTCATGCCAGGGTGTCGCTCTCGTCGTCCTCGTCATCCAGTGCGGATGGCTTGATGATCGGCTTCGGCTTCGCTGGTGCGCGCTTGGCTGCCGACTTGCCACCTGGCTTTACGGGCGACACGTAGACGATGGGGAGTGTCTCGTACGGCGAGCCGGCGGTTGGCACCACGGCGAGGCCTGGCAGGTCGCGCCCCTCGAGGAACTCAAGTGAGGCGCCGCCACCGGTGGAGAGGTGCGTCATCTTCTCGGCAACGCCCAACTGTCGTAGGGCGGCGATGCTGTCGCCGCCGCCAGCGACCACGGTCGCACCGGCATCTGCCTTCTCGGCGGCAACCTTGGCGAGCTCACGCGTGGCCACAGCGAACGATGGGATCTCGAAGACGCCGAGTGGTCCGTTCCACAAGATGGTCTTGATCGGCACCAGCGCCTCACGAATTGCGGTGATAGAAGAAGGCCCTAGGTCGACCATGTGCCAGCTCGCTGGGAGCTTGTCGGTGGAGACCACCTTGAACTCGGTGCCGCGCGTGACCTCTTTGGCCACCACGCCATCGACCGGCAGCAGCACGCGTACGCCACGGTCCTGCGCCAGCTTTAAGATGCGTCGCGCATCGTCGACCATCTTCGACTCGTAGAGGCTCTTGCCAACACTGCGACCCGAGGCCACAAGGAAGGTGTTT
>CAIJIA010000048.1 GCA_903820655.1 uncultured Chloroflexota bacterium | reverse complement strand
GCTTCGGCGGCGGGCCGTGCCGATGCTTCGGTGAATGGTCGCGACACAGCGACCGGTCGCTTCAATCGCTTGGCGACCTTACGTGCAGCATCGGCGGCACCAGGGTCGCTCGCGTCGGCAACGGCAATGATGCGCACCTCGAGGCTCTCATTACTGCCGCGCAACATAAAGCGGCGTGGGCTCGCGAGTAGGCGCAGCTCGCGACGCAGCGCTGGCACGTCGGCCTCATGCGGTCGCGGCTGGCGTGCCGCAATGGCGACCCATGGCGGCCCTTCAGCCGGCAGGGTGCGCGCCTCGCCTCGACCAGCATTTGCGGGAAGTTCGGCAGCAACGCGCACAATCTCGAGGGCGAGGAGTGGTGCGACGCGCTCACAAGCGATGCGATCGCGCTCGCCGACCGGCTCATCGCCGAGCAGAATGATCGAGCCTGGTCGCTCTGAGCCCTCATCGCCGAGTGGCGACTCTTCTAGGCCCTCTTCCAGTTCCCGTTCACCCTCTGGCGCACCTGGAACCGCGGGGAGCGGGATGCGCTGCCCGGTTGGTCGGCTCTTAGAGAGATAGTGCGAGACCGCCTTCGCCGCAGCGGCGCTCGACGGCAAACCTGCTGGTGCGACAACGGCGAGTGAGACGCCACCGCGCGCCTCGAGCGCAACCGCGCGACCGATGAATGCCGCGAGTGCACCAATGAGCGCTTCAAGTCCTTGGCCGTCGAGTGCGAGGGCGGCAATCTGCCGTTCGAGCCCAACCGCCTGTCGCTCGAGTTCGGCGCGACGATTAACGACCGCACCGATGAGGCTGCGCTCCAACTGTGCCGATTCAACGCCGTGCACCGCGAGACATGGCAGTCCGTTCTGCTCGGCGGCCTCCGCGAGCTCTGCTCGCGCCTTCGCTTCGGCCGCAGCCGGCTGCTCATCACCGAGGAGGAGGATGCCGGTGCTGCCGTGCTCTGCGAGATATTCCACGAGGTCGGCGCGCGCTTGCGCATCGGGGGCGGCTGCCGTGAGCAGCGTGAGTGGGATCAACGCCAGATCACCCGACTCCATGCCGTCGAAGGCTGGGAGTCGCATGCGCATCACGCGAACCCAGGTGACGGTGCGCGCCATCGACTCGTCGCGCACCTTCGCCAGCGGCACGGCATTTGGGAGCAGCGTCTGCACGAGCTCTCGCAGTGATGCCATTACGCCCCCTCTCCCGATAGCCGACGTGTGATGCGCCGAATGATGGCGCCATAGTGGGCTGGGTCGGCGCCCCGTTCCGTAAGGAGCACGATCGGCACTGCAGCAAGGCCGGGTCGGATCTGCAACCAGAGTCGTGCGCGTGGTCGACGGAGCGTCAGCATGAGTCCGCCCATGATCAGCGCCGCGGCGATCCAGATGAGAAGTGAAGCTGGATCACGGCGCGCGATGATCCCCGTATACGAGGTGACCTCGCTGAGATAGACACTAAATCCGGCACCAGGCGCTGTGGCGATGTCACCCTCTGCGAGTACCGATGCAAAGATCGTTTTTAGTGGGAGGGTGCCGTCCTCTGCTGGTGTTCCGTTTGGATCAGGAGCGCTCGCCACCATAAAGATTGCGGCAACTCCGCTCGCATCGCGGCGCAGCTGCATTTCGATCCCGGCGCTGCTCCCTGGGATCGGCAGGGTCGCGTACGGCGCGCCATCAACCTGCGCCGCAAACGGCGCATCACCAGACCAGAGGAGTGCGCCTGCGTCATCGCGGATCTCTAGTCGTGCGGCTGGGCCGAAGAAGTTCTGATGGAAGCTCCAGCCGTTATAGGCGAGCGGCTCATTGACGCGCACCGTCTGGCGCGCCACCTCTTCTCCGCCGACATAGACACCGAGGTCGGTCGCGAAATCAGCAAATGCACCGGTGGCGTTGCGCGGCGCGCTAAAGGCATGATTCACGATCACAAGCCCGTCAGCGGTGCCGATCTTCCCCACGGGGAGTGCTTCACCATCGGTGAGCAAGATTCCTTGCGTGTAGCCGAAGATGCCCGAGGCGGCCGCGCCGAGCAGCATCACCACTAACCCGGTGTGCATCACCAGGGTGAAGCGCCCCGAGCGACGGAAGCGGTCTGCATGGAAAAGGAGCCCACCGTTGCGCTCTGGGTCGGCGGCAACGCTCACCTCCCAACCATCGCGCTTCGCCTCTGCGGCGGCGGCGCTCGCTCGGGCACCGAGTTCCGCATCCACCGGCAGTGCGGTGGAAAGATCGATCACGCCGCG
>CAIJIA010000047.1 GCA_903820655.1 uncultured Chloroflexota bacterium | reverse complement strand
GCGAATCGCAGCTCCTCTTCAAAACCTAGGGCGCGTGCCGCTTCGGGGAGTAGGCCAGCGAGCCCCTCTGGTCGCCCTTTTCGCGTGCGCTTCGTGCTCACGCTGCCACCGCGCTGCCGTGTGGGCCGCGTTGAATCTCGCGCGAGGTCGCCCGCGCTACAAGGCCGGGGGCGAGATCTTCAAGCGCAGTTGCGGTAATGATGCTCTGTGGCAGCGCGGCGATGCGCGCCACCAGGTGCTCGCGGCGCTGGGGGTCGAGCTCAGAGAATGCGTCGTCGAGCAGCAGCACGGGTGGGTGGCCATGCTCGTCGGTAAGCAGTTTGATCTCAGCAAAGAGGAGTGCGAGGAGGAGACTGCGCTGCTGCCCGCGCGAGGCGGTTGGGGCGATATCGCTCCCGCCAACATGGAAGGCGATGTCGTCGCGGTGTGGGCCAACCAGCGTGTACCCCTGATAGCCCTCCGTCTCAGCGGTCTGATCGAACGATTGCACAAGACGTGCTGCGCATTCGCTCGCGGATTCATCCGGGCGGTACTCCTCGCGCGACAGATAGTGCGTTTCCAGGTCGGCTTCGCTCGGCGCAACCTCGTTGTGTGTTGCCGAAAGCACCGGGGCGAGCGCTGCGAGAAGGGCAAGGCGGCCAGCGACCACCTCTGATCCGGTGGTAATCAACATCTCGGTCCACGGGCGCATCTCGCTCGCGATAGCGCGGCGCGCGGCGCCGTCGACTTCGAGCGCGTCTTTCAGCAAACGGTTGCGTTGGCGAAGCGCGCGTTCGTATCGCGTCAGGGTTGCCTCATACCCGCGCTGCCACTGCGATGCAACGCGGTCGAGCAGCCCGCGGCGCACCGATGGCGCCCCAACAACAAGGCCCGTCTCTTCTGGAACAAAAGCAGCAACGCGCAGCCGCTGCCCGAGCGCCGCCGTGGTGCGCGCGGTTCCGTTCAGCAGGTGCTTCGCTCGCCCGGCGCGCGAGATCTCTACACCGAGTGTTGACTGCGCAAGTGTGTCCGCGGGGTCAGCGCCGTCATCACGCACCGTCACCATGATCGACGCTTGGTCGCCGTCACCGGTAATCACTTCGCGTAGCGCGCCTGCGCGGTGCGAGCGGCCGGTTGCGGCGATGATGCACGCCTCAAGGATGGTGGTTTTTCCTGCACCGTTCTCGCCCCAGAAGATGTGTGTTCCTGGTGTGAGCGCAACGCTGCCGTCAGCCCAGCTTCGAACCTGGTGGAGTCGCACGCTCTCAATCATTACTGCGCCGCGCGTTCGCGAGCGGTGCGGATCAGGAGGGTGTGCGCACCGGCATCACAACGTGCAGGTAGTCGCGACCGTCAAGCGGGCGAAGCAACCCGGGTGCGACAGGGCCAGTGAGCTCAAGTGAGAATTGGTCGGCCTCAACGCGCGAGAGCACATCGACGAGGTACTTCGCGTTGAACGCGATCGTTGTTCCCTCGCCTTCGACTTTCGCCTCAATGTGCGCTGCGTGGTCGCCAACGTCTGCCGCTGCCGTGATGTCGATCGCGCCGCCACCAGTGGTGGTGATGGCGAAGCGCACGATGTGCGCAGACGCGTCAGCGACAACCTGTGCCAGCTTTACTGCAGAGAGGAAGCTGTCCCGGTCAAGCGTCACCTTAGTGGTGTGGCTTGTTGGAACCACCTGCTGGAAGTTTGGGAACTGACCTTCGATCAGGCGGCTCACCAGCATGGTGTCGCCGAGCTTGAACTGCAACTGGTTCTTCGTTGGGGTGAAGGTGATCTCGACTAGATCATCAACATCGGAGAGGAGGCGAAGAAGTTCGGCGTATGACCGAGCGGGCACGATAAGGCTTGTCTCTGGCGCCGCCTCTGCAAGCGGTGCACCAGCAACGGCGATGCGGTAGTTGTCGGCGGCGGCGAACGTTGCCTTCTCGCCGGTGAACTTTGTCAGCACGCCAGTAAGAATTGGCCGCGCCTCGTCGCCAGCGGCGGCGAACACGGTGGACTCAAGTGCGGCCTTCAGCGCCTTCTGTGTGATGCGCGCGGTTGGTCGCTCTCCAGCGGCGCCTACTGGTGGGTAGTCATCGGCGGGTGTGGCGCGAAGGTGTGAGGCGTTCCGGCCGCACTTGATCTGCGCGCGCCCGTCGGCAAGGAGAGAGAGGTCGATCTTCTCGTTCGGAAGACCGTTCACGACGTCGGCAAGCAGCCGTGCCGGGATGGTGGTGGAGCCCTTCTCTTCAACCTTCGCCGGAACCCAGTGGGTGATCGCAATGTCGAGGTTGGTGGCAACAAGGCGAAGTCCGCCGTCCTCGGTGCCGAGATAGACGTTCGACAGGATCGGCAGGGTGTTGCGGGTCGCCACAGCATGGCCAACGATGGCGAGGCCGCGAGCGAGGTGGTCCTGGATTACCGAGAGTTTCATCTGTTCCTCCACATATAGGTTCCCCCTCTAGGGTAATAGTGTCTTAGTTGTTTTATCTCGTCATCACCGTATTCGTACTGTGGGCAGCGTGGAGAGCCGTGCTCACCTTCGCACAAACTAGCCGTGGGAAGGACCCCTCCCCGCGTGGAGAACCGCCACCCGGCCCCCGTGAGGCACCCCTAAGGCTGGGGAGACCGTGCGGAGAACCACACTGGGTTACCCACACCTCTCTTCACACCCCTCTCGAAAAACCCCCACAAAACCACACCTGGCGGGGTCTTATCCACGAGATGTCCACACCTTTGGGCAGCGGTTATGGGCGGGCGGCAACCCCTTGTCCGAGGCGAAGAAGGGCTTCGCGCAGCAAGGCAACCTCTCGGCGCAGCTCACCGTCGTAGCTCATCTCCCGTTCGATCTTGGTGCAGGCGTGAATGATGGTGGAGTGGTCGCGTCCGCCCAAGGCGGCCCCGATGCGCACGAGCGAGGCGTCGGTCTCTTCACGGGAGAGGTATGCCGCGATCTGGCGCGGGGTCACGATCTCCCGGTCGCGCTTTGGCCCACGGAGCTGCTCGACCGTCAGGCTGAAGTGCTCAGCTACGGTGGCAACAACCTGCTCTGGCTCAAGGATGCGCTTCGGGTTTGGATAGACAGCCTCGTTGAGCACGCGCGCGGCGAGCTCCATCGTGACCGGCATGCCGCTGAGTCGGCCGACAGCGACAAGCCGCGTCAGCGCGCCTTCAAGCTCGCGCACGTTGCTCTGCACGCGTCGCGCAACCTGCTCAACAACATCGTTGGCAACAATGACGCCACTCTCTTCCGCCTTCGCGCGCAAGATTGCAATGCGCGTCTCAAGATCTGGCGACGAGATGTCGGCGATGAGGCCCCACTCAAACCGTGAGCGAAGCCGCTCCTCGAGCAACGAGATCTCTTTCGGCGTGCGATCCGACGTCAACACAATCTGCTTTCCAGCAGAGTGCAGCGCGTTGAATGTATGGAAGAACTCTTCCTGCGTACGCTCCTTGTCCGCGAGGAACTGAATGTCATCAATGAGCAACACGTCGATCTTGCGGAAGCGCGAACGGAACGCCTCTGCGCCGCTCTGCTGAATGCTGGTGATGAACTCGTTGGTAAACGCTTCGCCGGTGATGTAGAGCACCTG
>CAIJIA010000046.1 GCA_903820655.1 uncultured Chloroflexota bacterium | reverse complement strand
GATGAGCGGGCCGCGCCACACGATCGGCTGCCCCTCTGGCACAAAGAACTGAATGGAGATGAGCTTGACTCCGTGGCGCTCGATCGGCTCGATCTTGCCGCCCGCGCTCGACTTCGGGGTGCCGGTCGCCCCCATCATCTGCGGGAGGTTCGGCCCGGTGATGTCGGCGTCGAGCAGGCCGACGCGGGCGCCGCTCTGGGCCAGGGCAACCGCCAGGTTGACCGAGACGGTGCTCTTGCCCACCCCGCCCTTCCCTGAGGCGACGGCCACAATGTTACGAATGCCCGGGAGGAGGCGCTCCTGGGTCGAGGAGGAGGCGCGGCGGACCTTTGAGCCCCAGCGGAGCTCGGCCACTGTTACACCGATCCCGTCGAGAGCGGCACGGATGTCGCGCTCAATGACGTCCTTGAGGGGGCAGGCTGGGGTGGTCAACTCGATCATGAAGCTGGCCTGGTCACCGTTAAGGGTGATCTCCTTGACCATCTCCAGTGTAACAATGTCGCGACCGAGCTCGGGCTCCTGAACGCCGGAGAGGGCCTGCAGGACGGCTGCTTCGGTGGTGGCCACAGTTCCCCCTTTGCCCCGATCGGGGCTCTCGGCGGCGCCCCACGGGCGCATCTCCCCCATCCTACCCGCAACGGCGTTTGACCCCACCCCCCGTGGGTCATAGTCTTCGCACGTCCTCATTTGAGGGGCAGGAGAAGGACAGGTGTCCGCGGAGGTGAAACCGAGGGTGGCAGACGTCGACGTTCGCCTGGTCAACGTGACCAAGATGTTCGGAGATCAGACCGCGGTAGACGGCATCACACTTGATGTCTCTGACGGCGAGTTCTTCACCCTCCTCGGCCCATCTGGCTGCGGCAAGACCACCACGCTGCGCATGATCGGCGGCTTCGAGCAGCCGACGAGCGGCCTCATTGAGTTGAAGGGCGTAGACGTCACCTTCCTCCCCGCCCACGAGCGCGACGTCAACACCGTCTTCCAGAGCTATGCGCTCTTCCCGCATCTCACCATTTTTGAAAACGTTGCATTCGGCCTTCGCCGTACTGGCATCAAGGGTGACGAAGTCACACGTCGCGTCGGCGAGGCGCTCGAACTGGTGCAGCTGATCGGCTACGAGAAGCGCAAGCCGGCACAACTCTCTGGCGGCCAGGCGCAGCGCGTCGCCCTTGCACGTGCGCTGGTGAATCGCCCCGCGGTACTCCTACTCGATGAGCCGCTCGGCGCACTCGACCTGAAGCTGCGCAAGCAGATGGGTATCGAGCTCAAGCGCATCCAGCGCGAAGTTGGCATCACCTTCATCTATGTCACCCACGACCAGGAAGAGGCGATGACGATGTCCGATCGCATCGCCGTCATGAACAAGGGTCGGTACGAGCAGCTCGCGGGGCCAGAGACGCTTTATGAGCGTCCGACCACGCGTTTTGTTGCCAGCTTTGTTGGTGCGAGCAATCTGCTCGAGGGAAAGATCGGCAGCGACGGCGACATGTGGACGGTAACGCTCCCCTCTGGCGATGTTGTGCGCGCGCCAAAGAACCTCGGAGACATCGGCACTGGCGGCGCTATTGGCGTCCGCCCAGAGAAGCTCATGCTGCTGGAGCCAGGCCAAGAGTCGAAGGGGAATCGCCTCGATGGCATTGTTGTTGATACGAGCTACC
The DNA here is from genome assembly GCA_903820655.1 of uncultured Chloroflexota bacterium. Classification (GTDB taxonomy): domain Bacteria; phylum Chloroflexota; class Limnocylindria; order Limnocylindrales; family Limnocylindraceae; genus Limnocylindrus. Next base: position 1,627 of record CAIJIA010000046.1, on the reverse strand, counting down.
TCGGCGTGCTGACGCAGTACACCGTCGAGGGTGCAAATGGCCTGCGACTTCTCGTGAGCGAGCAGAACGTCGACCGCACGACGCGGAGTGACACGTGGCGACCCGGAGAGCGGGTTGCTTTGACCTGGAAACCCGAGCACGGCTTCGTGGTCGGCGATTCGAAGAGCGCCTAAGGCGCAAAAGGAGGGCACGATGGGCACCGAGAAAAACACGGAGATGCTGGTAAGCCGACGAACCGTTCTCAAGGTCGGAGCGGCCGCCGCTGGCACCGCCGCCTTCCTCGCCGCGTGTGGCACCTCTGGTAGCTCAACATCGCCGAGCCCAAAGCCGTCGCAGTCCGACACGATCTCGGACGTGGTGAATATTGCGAACTGGACCCTCTACATCGACCTCAGCGAAGATGAGCTGACGCGACCAACCGTCACCGCCTTTGAAACTGAATACAGCACCAAGGTCAACTACGTTGAGGCGATCAACGACAACGACTCCTTCTTCGGCACGATCCAGGCGCCACTGAAGGCTGGCGAAGATGCGGGCTGGGACATCGCCACGCTGACCGACTGGATGGCCGCGCGAATCTTGCGTCTCGGATGGGCGGAGAAGCTAAACACCTCGCACATGAGCAACTTCACCGCGAACCTGCTCGACGTCTACAAGGGGCGCAGCTTTGATCCGAACGTTGAGTACCTCGCCCCGTGGGCCGGCATCGTAGCCGGCATTGCGGCGAATAAGACCACCGCAGGTTTCGTGAAGGGGTTCAAAGATCTCTTCGACCCACGCCTGAAGGGGAAGGTTTCGCTGCTTACCGAGATGCGCGACACCATTGGGCTCGCCATGCTCGCGAATGGTGATGACCCGGCCAAGGCCGACCGCGCCTCATTCGATCGAGCGATTGCACTCATTGAGCCAAGCGTGAGCGACGGCACTGTTCGCGCCTTTACGGGCAACGACTACAAGGAGCTCATCGTGAAGGGCGACGTGGCAGCATGCGTCGCTTGGCGCGGCGACACGGTCCAGATCGGCTACGAGGATGCGAACATCGTCTGGGTCACCCCAACCGATGGCTGCACCTTCTCTTCTGACAACATGTTGATCCCGCTCGGCGCGGCGCATAAGTACACCGCGGAGAAGTGGATGGACTGGTATTACAAGCCAGAGATCGCCGCCCAGCTCACCGCCTACGTGCAGTACGTTTCGCCAGTGAAGGGCACCAAGGAGGAGATCGCCAAGCTTGACGCGGCGCTCGCCACTGACCCGTTCATCTTCCCTGACGCAGCACTCGAGGCACAGCTCAATGTGTTCGCCGGCCTCTCTGAGGACGATGAGATTTACATGAACGACGCCTTCAGCGCCCTTCAGGGCAACTAAGCCACCGCACTAAGCGGAGCCGACGGTGATCGCATTCCTGCGTCGGCGACCGGGGCTGTTGCCCCTGTTGCTGCTCGCGCCCGCAATCGCCTGGCTGGTGGCGTTCTACGTCTATCCGGCCATCCAGATGCTGCAGGCCAGCCTCTGGAGCGGCACCCTCGAGACAGGGTTCACGTTCTCGTGGGCGAATGCGGCAACCTACTCAGCGGCGCTCGGCCGTTACTCCGATCAGTTCTTGCGTTCGATCTTGTACGCGGCG
>CAIJIA010000045.1 GCA_903820655.1 uncultured Chloroflexota bacterium | reverse complement strand
GGCAAGCGCATCGCCGAGCAGGCTCGAACCGGCATCAAGCGTTCGTGCGAACTGCGCCTCTTCGCGCTCAATCCCTTCAAGGATTGCTGTCTCACCATCTCGTAAGTACGGATACGAAGGCCCCATGATCGCCACGACTTCCCGGGCAATGGCGCCAAGGAACGGCTTGGTGATGCCAAGGAGTCGCGCGTGACGTACTGCGCGGCGGATGATGCGGCGCAAGACGTAGCCACGCCCCTCATTCCCCGGTCGCACGCCGTCGGCGAGCAAGAAGGTGACGGCACGTGAGTGGTCGGCAATCACCTGGTAGCTGAAGCGCTGCGCGTCGAACTCGGCCATGGAGTGCTTCGTGATCTTGCGCATCGCTGCATGGATCGGCAGGAAGAGGTCGGTGTCGTAGTTGGAGAGCACCTGCTGCGAAACGCTGGCGAGACGCTCCAGGCCCATGCCGGTATCGACACTCTTGAAGGGGAGCTCGGTGCGTCGGCCATCAGGGTGCTGCTCGTACTGCATAAAGACGAGATTCCACACTTCGAGCCAACGCGGGCAGTGCTCGGAGTGATCTGGGAGACAGTCGGCACCACACGAGAGGTCTACGCCACGATCGAAGTGGATCTCGGAGCAGGGACCGCACGGGCCCGTCTCGGCCATGCGCCAGAAGTTGGCGTCGTTCCCCTTGTCGACATCACCCCAACGCGCGAGTCGATCGGCGGGAACGCCGACCTCCTTCAGCCAGATGTCTGCCGACTCATCGTCATCTTTGTAGACCGTGACGGCGAGGCGATCGGCAGGGATCCCAGCTTCAACGGTGAGGAACTCCCAGGCCCAAAGGATTGCGTCGCGCTTGAAGTAGTCGCCGAACGACCAGGAGCCGAGCATCTCAAAGAGGGTGTGGTGTCGTGGCGTTCGGCCGACCTCTTCAAAGTCGTTGTGCTTTCCGGCGACACGCAAGCAGCGCTGGTAGTCGACGGCGCGGCGATACGAGCGGGTTTCTGCGCCGCTGAAGAGCTCCTTGAACTGCACCATCCCCGAGTTGGTGAATAGGAGGGTGGCGTCGCCAGCGGGGACAAGCGAGGCGCTCGGCACCTGGGTGTGCCCGCGCGCCTCGAAGAACGCCACGAACCGAGACCGAAGGTCGGCGGCGCTCTGCGTTGGGATTCGAAGATCGCGTTCCACGCTCGGAGTGTACCCGAGGGGATCGCCGCCTTAGGGGCGCTGCCCTCGCTCCCAATCCGTCGCAATCCGTGCGGTGAGCCGCTCGCCGAGGAGCGCACCAATGAGCGGGGCCGGCCACGCCGTGCCGCCCACCGGGTAGAGCCCGCCCAGCAGGCGCTCCGCCGCCACCTGAAAGAGGAGGGCACCGACGACTGCACCGAGGAGCCCAACGGGGAGAGCTGCGCGCGCGGAGAGGAGCCGCCCAGCGAGCAACGCCACCCCAACCGAGAGGGCAATGAGGAGCGGTGCCGGTTCAATCATGCGAAGCGTTGCGGGCGGGCAATACGCGCGCCAGCGACGAGCGTCTCCCCGTCATAGAGCACCACCGTCTGCCCTGGCGATGGCGCCCAGAGCGGATCGTCGAGCGCGAGCGTTGCTGCACCGCTACCGAGACCCGTTACGGTTCCCTGCGCAAGCACGCCACGATGTCGAATACGCGCCAGCCCCTGCACCTGCGCACCCTTGGCGATTGATCCCTCCGGTGTCGTCGCATCAGCCAGCGCAATGTTGCGCACGTCGAGCGCTGCGCGTGGCGCAATGGTGATGCGATTTGTCACAGGGTCCACCGAACTGACATAGCGCGCTGAGACACCGCTCCCCGGCAGGCCCCTGCGTTGCCCAATGGTGAACCCTTCGCTTCCGGCATGTGTTCCAACAACCGTGCCAGATTGGTCAACGACTTCACCCTCGCCGCGTGCCGCGCCTCGTTCGCGCAGCAGGCTGCGGTAGTCACCATCTGGCACGAAGCAGATCTCTTGGCTCTCTGGCTTCTCTGCGGTCACGAGGCCACGTGATCGGGCTACCTCGCGCACTTCTGGCTTTGTCATGCCGCCGAGCGGGAAACGCGCCCGCGCGATTGCAGCACTGTCGAGTCCGTGCAAGAAGTACGTCTGGTCCTTCTCGGCATCAACGGCGGCACGCAGTCGCCAGGAGCGCCCGTCATCAGAAACAGCGCGACGTGCGTAGTGCCCGGTGGCAACGGCATCGCAGCCGAAGAGGGCACTCCCCTTGCCAACGAGTGCGCCGAACTTTACCGCCGTGTTGCACCCAACACAGGGGCTCGGGGT
>CAIJIA010000044.1 GCA_903820655.1 uncultured Chloroflexota bacterium | reverse complement strand
GGAAGGAAGGTTCGCCCACCCTGGTAGACGCGGTTGCCGCGAACGCGGCTCGCATACTCAACCGGAATGCGGCGCTGACCCTCGGTGATCAGGATGATTGCGGCAACTGCCGCAGCGCCAACGACGGCGAAGGCGAGCAGCACGGCGAGATCTGGCGCGCTGAAGAACTCCTGAATGGCGCCCGGCACTCGGCCAATGATGCCGGCGAAGATGATGAAGCTGATTCCGTTGCCGATGCCTCGCTCAGTGACCAACTCGCCGATCCACATGAGCAGTAACGAGCCGGTCGTGAGGATCACGATCTGCACGAGCGTCTCTGGGCTGGCGAGGTCGAAGCGCGTCTTCAGTACGTTCTGGCTGTTGAGCAGTGCGAGGAAGGCGTAACTCTGGAGCGCCGCGAGCGGCACGGTCAGGTAGCGGGTGTACTGGTTGATCTTGTTGCGACCGTACTCACCCTCACGGCTGAGTTCGATCAGGCGCGGCACCACGCCGCTCATGAGCTGCATGATGATCGATGCGTTGATGTATGGGTTCAAGCCGAGGCCAACGACGCTGAATCGCGCCAGGCCGCCGCCTGAGAAGAGGTCGAGGAGGCCGAAGAGGGCGTTGTCTTTGAAGAAGTTTGAGAGCGCGGCCGGATCGGCTCCAGGCACTGGCACATGGCTCAAGAGGCGGAAGACGACAAGCATCGCGGCGACGAAGAAGAGCTTGCGCCGAATCTCTGGGGTTCGGAACGCGTTCACTAGGGTGTCAATCATCGTTCGTCTCCTTCCCCGCTATACGTAGGCGCAACGGCCTACGTGCGACCTAGCCTTAGGCGTCTGCTCCGTCGGACTCTGCGGCCTTAGGGGCGCGCTTTGCTGGAGCCTTCTTCCCTGGTGTTGGAGCGTTCTTCCCCGCCTTCACCCCGACTGGGGCGGCTGAGGCAGGAGTTGCAATCTCATACACCGTGATGTCACCGCCAGCGGCCTTGATCTTGGCCACGGCACTGTCGGTGAACGCATTGGCGGCAAAGAGGATCTTCGTTGAGATTTCACCAGTCCCCAGCACCTTCAACGGCTTCCCTCGAGTCTTGAGGAGCCCCGCTGCGGCAAGGATGTCGGCGTTCACACTCAGTGGGCTCTCGCCCTTCAGGCGGCCGGCGTCGATCCACTGCTGAATGCGACCAACGTTGACGACGGCAACTTCAACGCGCAGAACATTGCGGAAGCCGCGCAGCTTTGGAATACGGCGATGGATTGGCGTCTGGCCACCTTCGAACCAAGCTGGGATGCTCCCACCGCTTCGTGAGGTCTGGCCCTTCGTGCCGTAACCGGCAGTCTTACCGCGCCCAGCCGCAATACCGCGGCCAACACGAATACGCTTCTTCTTTGACCCTGGTGCTGGCTGCAGATCATGGAGCTTCACTTGGTCACCTTCGCCTTCTTCACCTTGGCAGGCTTCTTCGCCTTCTGTGCCTTCTTCGTTGCAACGGCAGTTGCTGCAGTTGCAGCCTCAGCGCCGGTCAACTCATCAACCGAGACGAGGAAGTTGACCTGGCGCACCATGCCGCGAACGGCTGGATTGTCAGGGAGCAGATTGGTGTCGCCAATGCGGTCGAGGCCGAGGGCCCGAATGGTGCCGCGATTTCGCGCGACGTGCCCGAGCTCACTCTTGACCTGGGTGACCTTGATGTACTTCTCAGCCATGGTGCACCTCTGGTGCTGACTCTTGCCCGCCGACGCGGATACGGACGCGCTTGCCACGTGCAGCTGAGATCTGCTCAGCCGTGCGCAACTGTGAGAGCGCTTCGATCGCGGCGCGGGTTGCGTTCACGGGATTTGACGAACCGTAGACCTTGGAGAGGATGTCGTGAATGCCCGCAGCCGTGATGATCGCGCGGATCGCACCACCAGCGATAACGCCAGTTCCCTGTGAGGCTGGCTTCAGCATCACGCGACTCGCGGAGTGCTCTGCCGATACTTCGTGCGGAATAGTGGTGCCGAGGAACGGTACGCGGATGAGGTTCTTCTTCGCATCTTCGGTTCCCTTACGGATGGACTCTGGCACTTCGCCGGCCTTGCCGATGCCAACGCCAACGTGTCCCTGGCCATCGCCAACGACGACGAGCGCAGAGAAGGTGAAGCGGCGTCCGCCCTTGACTACCTTCGCTACGCGGTTGATCTGCACGACCTTCTCTGCGAGGGTCAGCTTCGACGCGTCAATTCTCGCCATCTCGGTGCCCTCCTAGAACTCAAGCCCGGCAGCCCGGGCAGCGTCTGCGAGCGCCTTAAGGCGCCCATGATATTTAAATCCAGCGCGATCGAAGACGACCTTCGCAACGCCGGCGGCCTTCGCGCGCTCGGCGACAAGGGTTCCGACTTCGGCAGCCTCCTGCACCTTCGTCCGCTTGGCGTCGCTCTTCACCGTTGCGTCGAGCGTTGAAGCTGCTGCCAGGGTCTTCCCGGCTGCGTCATCAATCACCTGTGCGTAGATGTGGTTCAGGCTGCGGAAGATCGCAAGTCGCGGTCGTACAGCTGAGCCCTCAACGGTCAGTCGAATTCCGAAGTGTCGGCGCTTACGCGACGCGACGCGTGTCGTTACGCGGCTCACTTGGCACCAACCTTTCCGGCCTTACCGGCCTTGCGGCGAATGACCTCGTTGACGTACTTAATGCCCTTCCCCTTGTATGGCTCAGGCTTGCGAAGTGAACGAATCTCTGCGGCGATCTGGCCGACGAGCTCCTTATTTGCGCCGAGAACGGCGACCTTCGTCTGACCGTCCACTTCGAAGGTGATGCCGGCTGGTGGGTTGATCTCAATCGGGTGGCTGTAGCCGAGGGCCAGGGTCAACTTGTTCCCCGCCTTCGCGGCGCGGTAGCCGACGCCGTTGATCTCGAGGTCGGTGCGGAAGCCGGTGGCCACGCCCTCGACCATATTCGCGATGAGGGTGCGGCAGAGGCCGTGCATCGAGCGGTTGGTCTTGCTGTCATCGGGACGCGACACGGTGATCACGTCCGCCTCAAGGGTGAACGTGACGGCGCCAGGGATCTCACGCGAGAGCGTTCCCTTCGGCCCAGTGGCCGAAACGGTTCGACCCTCAATGGTGACCTTCACCCCTGCTGGTACGGCGATGGGCTTGCGTCCGATTCGTGACATCAGTCCCCTCCTCTACCAGACATAGGCGAGGATCTCGCCGCCGAGCTGGGCCTTGTGGGCCTGCGCTCCGGTCATGATCCCCTTTGATGTGCTCAAGATGACAACACCGAGGCCGCCGAGCACGCGCGGAATCTCTGTCTTACCAGCATAAACCCTTAGGCCAGGCTTGCTGATTCGCTTGAGGCCTGAGACGACGGGCACCTTGCCATCGACGTACTTCAGGGTGACCTGGAGGTAGTTCTCTGGGCCCTTCTTGGTCTCGACGAAGGAGGCCACGAACCCTTCATCCACGAGGATGCGGGCCATCTGAAGCTTCAGCTTGGAGGCTGGGACGAGCACCTCGGCATGCCGGGCGCGCGACGCGTTCCGGATGCGAGTGAGCATGTCTGCAATTGGATCAGTGACGTTCATATTCTCACCAACTCGACTTCGTGACGCCCGGGATCATTCCGACCAGGGCACGCTCTCGGAAACAGATTCGGCAGAGGCCGAATCGACGGATGAATGCACGTGGACGCCCACAGAGGGCGCAACGGCTGTACTTCCGCGTAGAAAACTTTGCCGGCGCTGCCGACTTTAGTACCAACGACTTCTTCGCCATCTCAGCCCCCTCAGTTCGCGAACGGCATGCCGAGCATGGAGAGGAGCTTCTTAGACTCCTCATCGCTCTTCGCCGTCGTTACGATTGTGACCTCGAGACCTCGAAGTCGGTCGATCTTGTCGAACTCCACCTCAGGGAAGGAGAGCTGCTCCTTCATGCCCAGGGTGTAGTTGCCACGGCCATCGAAGGACTTGCCCGAAACTCCGCGGAAGTCGCGGATGCGTGGCAGGGCGACGCGGGTGAGTCGCTCAAGGAAGTCCCACATGCGCTCACCCCGGAGGGTGACCTTCGCGCCGATTGGGTTCCCCTCGCGGACCTTGAAGGTCGCGATGGACTTCTTCGCCTTGGTGACAATCGCGCGCTGGCCGGTGATCAGGGCGAGATCACCCACGGCCGCATCGACCGCCTTGGCGTTGGTCAGTGCCTCACCGAGGCCGATGTTGACCACGATCTTCTCGAGGCGCGGAACCTGCATCGCGTTCGTGTAGCCGAACTCGCTCTTCAGGGCCGGAATCACTTCAGTTGTGTAGCGCTGCTTCAGCTCGCTCACTTGGCGGCCTCCTTCTTGCCACCGATGACGGTGCCGCAGCGGCCACAGAGGCGCTGCTTCTTGCCGTCTGCGGTTCGGCCTGCCTTCAGGCGGATTGGTCGGTCGCACTTCGGGCAGACCACAGCGACCTTGGCGAGGGCGAGTGGCATGGCCACCTCGATGATTCCGCCTGGCTCAACTGTTGGCGCCTGTGAGCCGTTCGCCATCTTCTGGCGTGGCTTCTGGTGCTTCTTCGCGATGTTCAGGCCGGTCACGACAACCTTGCCTGGGGCCACGAGGCGCTCAACGCTGCCACGCTTCCCTGCATCCTTGCCGCTGAGCACCGACACGGTGTCGCCCACGCGGATCTCCGTTGTCGTCTCGTATACCGAACGCATTAGAGCACCTCCGGCGCGAGTGAAATGATCTTCATGTAGTCGCGATCGCGAAGCTCGCGCGCGACTGGCCCAAAGATGCGGGTGCCTCGTGGGTTGCCGTCGGCGGCGATCAGCACGGCGGCGTTCTCGTCGAAGCGGATCACGCTGCCATCAGGCCGCGAGATCTCCTTGACGGTACGAACGACGACGGCCTTCACGACATCACCCTTCTTCACGCCAGCGTTTGGTGTTGCCTGCTTGACCGCGGCAACGATGACGTCGCCAACGTACGCAGTGGTTGCCCGGCCGCGTCCGAGGATGCGGAAGCACTCGATCACCTTTGCGCCAGAGTTGTCAGCGACGCGGAGACGGGTACCAGTCTGAATCACAGTGCCCCCTCCTGTGACTCGCCGCGCTTCACAACCTTGACGAGCGTCCAGCGCTTGCGGGCGCTGAGTGGTCGGGACTCTTCAACCGTGACGAGGTCACCGATCTTGGCGTCGTTCATCTCGTCGTGCGCCATGAATCGGGCGGTGCGACGAATGACGCGCTTGTAGATAGGGTGCTGCGCGAGGCGCTCTACAGAGATCACGATCGTCTTGTCACCCTTATCGCTGACAACACGTCCGGTCTGTGTCTTGCGCTTTCCTAGATGCTGCTCGCTCATAACTCCCCCTATGCCTTCTGTGCGGCCTGGCGCTCGGCCAGGACCATCAGCAGGCGCGCGATGGTCTTGCGCGTCTTGTTTACGACACTCGTGTCTTTCAACTGACGGGTCGACAGCTCGAATCGAGCCTGCCAAAGGTCGCGCTTCGCGTCAGCGATAGCCTGGACCAACTCAGCATCAGTCATGTTGCGGACCTGGGCGATCTCAATCATGCCTCGTCCTCCTTCGCAGGCTTCGCTGGCTTCACGAGTTCAGGCTCCTTTGGAGCAGCACCACCGGCTGCTGGGGCCTCATCTGTCGTTGGGACGCCGAGGGCCACCTTCTGCAGGAACTTCTTACCGAAGACCACCTGGCCGAGGTCAGCCGAACGCTCCACGATCACCGTGCTCACAGGCAGCTTCATGCCAGCGAGGCGGAAGGCCTCGACGGCCTCTGGTCGCGTGACGCCAGCGATCTCAAAGAGGATGCGCCCTGGCTTAACCACGGCAACCCACTGATCTGGAGCGCCCTTACCGGAACCCATGCGGGTTTCTGCAGGCTTCTTGGTAATTGGCTTGTCGGGGAAGATGCGAATCCAGACCTTGCCACCGCGGTTGATCTGGCGCGTCATTGCGCGACGGGCAGCTTCGATCTGACGGGCGGTGACCCAGGCTGGCTCGGTCGTGGCAATGCCGAAGTCTCCGAAGGCCACGGTGCGACCAGACTTAGCAGGACCGGACATGCGGCCTCGCTGCACCTTGCGCCACTTGACTCGCTTCGGCATCAACATCGTTATGCCCCCGATCCGACGTTTTCAGAGAGCGGCTTTGGCTTCAGCACATCGGCCGGAGCATCGCCACGGTAGATCCAAACCTTCACACCAATCTGACCGAAGGTGGTCGTGGCATGGAAGACGGAGAAGTCAATGTCGGCACGAAGGGTATGGAGCGGAAGTCGGCCGTCGCGGTCCCACTCGGTGCGGCTCATCTCAGCGCCGCCAAGTCGACCGGAGACCATGATCTTTACGCCCTTTGCGCCAGCCTTCATCGAACGCTGGATCCCCTGCTTAAGCGCCTTGCGGAAGGCAATGCGACGGACCAGCTGTGCGCCAATGGATGCGGCAACGAGATAGGCGTCGAGGTCTGGCTGTCGGATCTCTTTGATCTCGAGCTTCACCTTGCCGGCGCTGATCTCACCGATCGCAGCGCGAAGCACTTCGACGTTTGCGCCGCCCTTGCCGATCACAACACCCGGCTTTGCCGAATGGACGGTCACGGTGACGTAGTTCAAGCCGCGCTCGATCTCAACCTTCGAGATGCTGGCCGCAGCCAACTTCACGTCGATCAACTTGCGAATGCGCAGGTCTTCCTGGAGGAGCTTCGTGTAGTCCTTGTCGGCGTACCACTGGGCAGACCACGTCTTCGTGATGCCGAGTCGGAAGCCTACTGGGTGAACCTTCTGTCCCATGGTCAGGCCTCCTTTGCGCTTACGACTACGGTGATGTGGGTCATCGGCTTATGAATGGCGAAGGCTCGGCCCTGCGCGCGAGGTCGGAAGCGCTTCAAGGTTGGGCCCTCATCGGCACTGGCGTCGACCACGAAGAGGCGGTCGGCTGGAATGCTGTGGTTCGCTTCGGCGTTGGCAGTCGCGCTCTTGAGCACCGAAGCAACGTCGCGAGCTGAGGAGTGCGGCAGGAAGCGCAGGATCGCCGTAGCGTCAGCCACAGACTTCCCCTTAATTGCGCGCACCACGAGCTGGGCACGGCGGGTCGAGCCGCGCACGTACTTCGCCGTTGCCTTCACGCGAATGCTCACGAGGCCACCGCCGTCGTGCGATCCACGCGCTGGTGGCCCTTGAAGGTGCGCGTTGGCGAGAACTCGCCGAGGCGGTGCCCGACCATGTTCTCGGTGATGAAGACCGGCACATGCTTACGGCCGTTGTAGACCGCGACGGTGTGACCGATGAAGTCTGGGTAGATGACCGATGCGCGCGACCAGGTCTTCACGACGCGCTTCTCATTGATCGCGTTCATTGCCTGAACGCGCGCAAGGAGCCGCTTCTCGATGAACGGAGCCTTCTTAGACGAACGTGACATTAAGCCTCCTCCTCGATCAGCGTGCGTGTCGCGAGCGGACGATGAGCCGCTGCGTCAACTTATTGCGGCGGGTACGAAGACCCATCGCAGGCTTGCCCCAAGGCGTCTTCGGAGGCATACCCGTTGGGGCCTTGCCTTCGCCACCGCCGTGAGGGTGATCAACCGGGTTCATTGCAGAGCCGCGGACTTCTGGACGCTTGCCCATGTGTCGTGCGCGCCCGGCCTTGCCGATTGCCATGTTCTCGTGGTCAAGGTTCGAGACCTGACCCACGGTTGCCATGCAGAGAAGTGGGACGAGACGCATCTCGCCAGAAGGCATGCGAATCGTGGCGAAGGCGCCCTCTTTGGCGACGAGCTGCGCGGCGGTTCCGGCGGAGCGGACCATCTGGCCACCCTTCCCTGGAACGAGCTCGATGTTGTGGACCGTTGTACCGAGCGGCATACGACCGAGCGGCAGGGCGTTTCCGACCTTCGCTTCAGCATCTGGGCCCGAGACCACGTTGTCGCCGACCGATAGGCCGTTTGGTAGGAGCATGTAGCGCTTCTCGCCGTCGGCGTAGTTGAGGAGGCCGATGCGCGCCGAGCGGTTTGGATCGTACTCAACGGTCGCCACGCGGGCTGGAACGCCGAACTTGTTGCGGCGGAAGTCGATCTTGCGATAGAGGCGCTTCTGCTCGCCACCGCGGTGACGAACGGTGATCTTCCCCTGGAAGTTACGCCCTGAACCACGCACGAGCTTCTCGGTAAGCGGCTTGTGCGGCTCATTGGTCGTGATCTCGTCGAACGTTGGCATGGTCATGCCACGGACGCCGGCGCTGGTTGGCTTCAATCGACGAAGTGCCATGGTTAGACTCCTTCGAAGAACTGAATCTTCTCGCCTGGGGCGAGGGTGACCATGGCCTTGCGCCATGGGGTCGTCTTACCTGGGAAGCGGCTGCGGGCGAGTGTGCCACGCGTCTCCTTCGCCTTGGTGGTGAGCACGTTGACCTCCTTCACCTTGACGGTGAACAGTGAAGCAACTGCTGCGGCAATCTCGATCTTGGAGGCGTCGGCGTGCACCGCGAAGGTGTACGTGCCGGTCTGCGACTGCAGAATCGACTTCTCAGAGATCACAGGGCGAAGAATTGTCTCGTGTGGCGTGCGGTTCATCCGTACACCTCCTGGATCTCGGCGAGAGCTGACTGCTCCACGATGATCGTGTCGGCATTCACGAGGTCAACGACGTTGAGCGAGTCCGCGCGAAGTACCGAAAGGTGCGGGATGTTCGCTGCAGACTTGACGAGTGCAGTGCCAACTGTTGGCGAGACCACGAGCACATGCTTGCCAGCCTTGAGGGCGGTGCACATGCCGGCGATGACCTGGGTCTTTGGCGTCTCGATGCCAAGCACGTCAATGATCTTGAGGGTTTCGACCTTGGCAGCGAGGGCGCCCAAGAGGGCTGCACGGCGCATGCGCTTCGGGAATGGAATCTCGTGGGAGCGAACCTGTGGCCCGAAGACAACACCGCCGCCCTTCCACTGTGGCGAACGGGTGGAACCCTGTCGTGCGCGACCGGTCCCCTTCTGCTTCCATGGCTTGCGGCCACCACCAGCAACGGCGCCGCGCTTCTTGGTCGCGTGGGTACCCGTGCGTCGGCCCGCAAGCTGCGAGACAACGGCCTGATGGATGAGCGCCTCATTCACTGGCGACGAGAAGGCGGCAGGCAACTCAACAGTTCCCACCTTGGCCCCAGCTTTCGAGAAGACGTCAACAGTAGTCATTAGATCTGCTCCGCCTTGCTCACCATGACGAGTGCGTTCTTCGCGCCAGGAACCGAGCCCTTGAGGAGCAGCAG
>CAIJIA010000043.1 GCA_903820655.1 uncultured Chloroflexota bacterium | reverse complement strand
GCCGTTCATCACCTGGGGGGCGCTTGGCGTGCTCATGTGAGGCGAAGGATAGCCCCGTCAGGGGTGTAGCATCGGCGCATGGCAGCCACGATCCTTGTTGTTGAAGACGATCCAGCCGTCGCGCTCGCCCTTGAGGTGGCGTTGAAGGGCGAGGGCTACCTGCCGCTCATGGCTTCGACCGGCGACAAGGGCCTCGAGATGGGCATGAAGCAAGCACCCGACCTCCTCATCCTTGATGTTCGCCTACCAGGGATCGACGGCTTTGAGCTCCTCCGCCGACTGCGCGCTGGGGGCTCAAAGGCTCCGGTCATCATCCTGACCGCCCGCGATGAGGAGGTCGACACCATCCTCGGACTCGAGCTTGGCGCCGACGACTACATGACGAAACCCTTCCGCGTGCGCGAGCTTCTGACGCGGGTGAAGTCGCACCTTCGCCGTGCCTACGGCGACCTCGCCGATGCGATGGGTGGCCGGGTCATTCGTGCCGAGGATCTGGTGATCGACCTTGAGCGCCGCAAGGTCACCCGCGGCGGCGCACGCATCACCCTCACCCCAACGGAGTTCGAAATCCTGCGCATCCTTGCGGAGAAGCCGGGGCGCGTCTTCGGCCGTCGCGATCTTCTGGAACGTGTTCGCGATTATGACGCCGCGATTGCGGGTGACGAGAAGACGATCAATGTGCATGTCAGCCACTTGCGCGACAAGGTCGAGCCCGATCCAAACAAGCCACGCTTCGTGTTGACCGTGCGCGGTGTGGGGTACAGCTTCTCTGACCGCAGCGACCGTGGTGAACGGAGCGGCGCCTGAGCCCGCTTACCGACTCCCTCTACGGCGTACCACCCCGAGGGCTGCGCGCACGTCTCACGATCGCCTTCCTTGGCATTGTGGCGCTCTCTCTTGCGCTCTCTGGCTACCTTGTTGTTGATCGCGTATCGCAAGAGTTTGAAACGCAGGAGCGAGCGGCGCAGACGGCTCGCACTGCTGCTGTCTCGAGTGCCGTTCGAAGCCTTGCACAAAGCGTAGCGGGGACCAAGAACATCCTTGACAGCAGCGGCGAGCTCAACGCGGAGGTGCGTGAGCGATTCTTGCTGCAAGACCCGGAGTTGCAGCAGCTTGCGCTTGACATCGCTCGTGCAGATGTTCGCGTTCGATTTGGCACATGGAATCCGGATAAGGAGTTCTTCTCTCCTGCGGCTGAATCGGAGTTCCTCATTAGTTCCGATGGGGCGGTGCTTGAGCCTGGAGAGGCGCGTGACTCAATTCAGCTGCAACCGAGCGTCGTGATCATTGGCGGCGCCCCGTCGTCGATTAGCATTGAGGTCACGCTGATCTCGCCACTGACAACGCGCGCATCGCGCCTTGCGGGAATCACTGGAACGATCACGTTTGTTGGCATTCTCGCAATGATCGTGGCCATTGTTGTCTCTGCAATCGCTGCAGCGAGATTTGCAAAGCCTGTTCAACTCCTCTCCGAAACGGCGACGGCGATCAGTGATGGAAACCTCTCTGCGCGTGTTCCGACCGGTATTGAGGTGGCGGCAAACGACGAAATGGTGGCGCTGCTTGACCAGTTCAATCTCATGGCTGATCGACTGCAAGGATCAATGCAGGCGCTGCGCCGTGAGCGCGATCGTGGACAAGAGCATCTTGCCGATGTGTCACACGAGCTCCGCACGCCACTCGCCGCCCTCCGAGCGTTCGTTGATTTGCTACAAGATTCCACTACTGATGATGCAACGAGGAAGAGGCTCTTCGTTGAGGCTGGCCGACAGCTTGAGCGAATGGACGCACTCACCTCCAACATTCTTGAGCTCTCACGGTTTGATGCGGGAATTGCTCGCCCAGTCTTCGTGGTTGGCGACATGCGCTCAAGCGTGCGTGCAGCGGTGGAGCAGGCGGCTGCGGGTGCACGCCGTGCAGGTGTTGCGGTTGACGAGCGCATGCCGACACGCAAGGTGCTCGTTCGTCACGATGCTGCTCTCGTAGGCCAGGCTGTCGCAAACCTAGTCGCCAATGCGTTGAAGTTCACCCCACGAGGTGGCAGCGTTCTGGTTTCGGTGCAGTTGCTCTCCACTGGCGCGTCGACGGTGACCGTTCGCGACACGGGGGTTGGCATCTCGTCTGACGAGCTGCCACGCATCTTTGATCGCTTCTATCGCGGCACCGAGGGTCTAGCCGCGGCGAATCGGGCCGCCCGAGCTACCGGCTCCGGCCTCGGTCTGGCGATCGTGAAGTCCATTGTGGATATGCACGCGGGACGCATCGTGGTGGAGAGCCTCCCAGGAGAGGGGGCGAGCTTCGCCCTTACATTCCCTGCCGACCCCGAGGCGGTCGACGAAGAGGTCCCAGAGACCGCCGTAGCCACATCTGGGCCGGCCACGCTCGTGAGCTTCGGTCGGCGTGCCGCGGCCCTCCTCGGCGAGGTTGCGAAAACTTCACTCCGTCTTCGCCGAGTTCTACGCGCGGATCCCCCATCCTCTACGGTGAGTGAGACGCCCGCCTCATTGAGCGTGGCACCAGAGAGCACCGAAGCCCCAAAGGAGACACCGCGTGGTTGAGAAAGCAAAGCGCACCCCCGCCGCCCCAAAGAGGGTTGCAAAGAGCCCAGTGAAGCGCCGTTCGCCGCTTCGATTTGAGCCAGAGCCAGCCACCGGACCAGCCGCATGGATCACGCGCGAGAGCGGACCTCTGCAGGCGGCACGCAATTCACTTCGTGCCGGAACCGGGTCTCTCAGCCGTGGCGGGATCGCCGGCATGCTTGCCCTCTCGCTCCTCTTCGGCGCGGGCGGCGGCGCTGCAGCAACAATTCTTCTTCTTGATGGGCTCTCTGGTGGTGACATCACGACGCAGATTCGGCAGACACTCGTCTCTGAGCAGTCAGCGATCGTTGCCGTTGCAGAGCGTGTCTCGCCCGCCATCGTCACCCTCGAGGTCACCACGCCTGCTGGTGACGCCATCGGTTCTGGCGTGATCTATTCAGCCGATGGCTGGATCGTGACGAATAAGCATGTCGTCGCCGAGGAGACTTCCATTCTTGTGCACCTAAAAGATGGCCGAGACTTTGCTGGAACCGTCTACGGCATTGACACTCTTACCGATCTTGCTGTCGTAAAGATTGACGCTGCCGGCCTACCCACCGCAACTCTTGGCCGCTCTGGTGGCATCAAGGTTGGGCAGACCGCAATTGCGATCGGCTCACCACTCGGTGTGTATACCAACTCAGTGACCGCTGGAATTGTCTCGGCACTCGGCCGTGATATCACCACAGAGAGCGGATCTATTAACGGCCTGATTCAAACGGATGCCGCAATCAATCCAGGAAACTCTGGTGGAGCACTAGTTGACTCGAGTGGTGCCGTGATCGGCATTAACACCGCCATCTCTACAGAAGGTTCAGGTATTGGATTCGCGATCCCTATTGATATCGCTCGACCAATCCTTGAGCAGGCGCTCGCGGGTGTTCCGCTTTCGCGACCGTGGATTGGTGTGCGCTACACCGCACTTGATCTGCGAATCGCCAAGGAGAACAAGCTCGCTGTGAGCGCAGGTGCATGGATTGTTGGTGATGGAACGACCTCGCCGATTATCGCGGGCAGTCCGGCAGAGTCGGCCGGCCTCAAAGATGGCGACATCATCATTCAGGTAAACGAGACACCTGTCGATGAGGCACATCCGCTGCAGGATCTACTGGTGCAGTACTCGCCGGGAACCTCGATCACACTTACGGTGCTTCGCAACGGCGAGAGCATGGCGATCATTGTGGAGCTTGGAGTTCGACCGCGAGAGTAGGTTGTCTCGCTGACACACCTAAGGCGTTCGTACCACCTCAACTCCAGCCCAGTCCATTGGAGCTGCGACCGCGGCCTGCGGCTTACGTACGCGCACACGCACTTCGTACACCGTTGCGCCACTTACTGCGACAACCTCCATCGCCCCGTCGGCAATGCGTTCGGCAAGTGTCTCAATAAGATCAGCGTGCCCCCCCGCGCCGACGCGCTCAACGGCAACACGAACGAGTTCGCTGTAATCGACTGAGGCGGCGAGGGCGTCACCACGCCCCGCTGGCGCAAGATCGGCATCAACTTCAACGTCGACAAAGAACGACTGCGGCTTCTGGTGCTCCTCTGGGTAGACACCATGCGCCGCATCGAAGCGCACATTGCGCACGCTGATGCGGTCACGCTGGCTCGGGCGCGGAGCCCGGTTGGCGCGGTTCGGGTTGGGCCCGATGGCCTCGTCAGGCTGGTCGCCGTCCGCACGCAGAGCGGCGTCGATGACGCGCACTGCATCGCGGTTCTCCTGCACGTCATGCACGCGAACGATGTCGACCCCTGCCAAAGCGCCGAGTGCGCTCGTCGCCACGGTGGCGGCGAGGCGGTCGGCTGGAGCGCCGTCGATAACGCGCCCGAGCGTGGACTTGCGGCTCGTGCCAAGGAGAACGGGGTGGCCCAAATCACGCAGGGCGCCAAGCAGGCGCAGGCTTACGAGGTTCTGCGCGGGACCCTTCCCGAAGCCGAAACCAGGGTCGAGGATCAGCCGCTCTGGGGGAATCCCCAGGGCGCGGCCGCGCGCCGCTACCGCCGCCATCTCATCCATGAACTCCTCAGTGAAGTTGGTTGCGTGCTCGCCAGTGGCGATCTCTTTGCGGTTATGCATGACGACAATCGGCACACCGCGCTCAGCGGCGAGCTGGAGCATCTCATCGCCTGCACGCGTTCCCCAGATGTCGTTCAGCATGTGCGCCCCTGCGTCGAGCGCAGCGGCGGCAACGTCGACCTTCTGGGTGTCGGCGCTGAGCGCCAACGCTGGAAGCACGCGGCGGAGTCGCTCAATCGCAGGGATCAGCCGGGCGATCTCGTCCGCCGCTGAGATTTCGGTGTGCCCTGGTCGTGTCGACTCAGCACCAAGGTCCAGCAGGTCGGCTCCGTCGCGCACGGCGTTGCGCGCGAGTAGCTCCACACGGTCCAGCAGATCCTCTGTTGACTCACTCGGTGCCATGAGGCCATCGCCCGAGAAGCTGTCGGGGGTAAGGTTCGCTACCGCCATGATGTAGGTGCGGCTCCCCCACACGGCGCGCAGCGGGCCAATCGTCGTTGCCGGAATCGGCGCATACGAGAGGCTGATCGATTCGCGGTTCGTTGGGCTCTCGCTCATGTGGCTGATCCTGCCACGTCATCACGGCTCCCGTCATCTGGAAGCACACCGCGGCGCATGAGTTCGCCACGAATGGCACCAACGAGGTAGAGCGACCCTGCCGCAATGATTGGTCCTTGATGCGCTGCAGCTGCAAGAAGTGCGGCGTTCGGGCTTGCAGCGATCTGCACCTGCGCACCAAGTTTTGCTCCGCGCACTGCAGCCGCAAGCTGCTCTGGTGCGAGAGACCGCACATCACCAACGGTCGTGCAGATCACCTGCGCGCCGCGCAGCGTTGGAGACGTTGCCAGAGCGGCGCTCAGCGCAGCAACCGACTTGTCGGCCATCACGGCAAGGATCAACACGGGTGGCACGTTTCGTGCGCTGGTAGCGCTGAGAAGGTGTGGCGCGAGGTCGGCGAGTGAGGTCGCCAGTGCGGCGGCGCCATCTTCGTTATGTGCACCGTCAAGAAGCAGATCGCGGTCGTCGCCACCACCGAGTGCGTTCGGAATGAGCTCCATGCGGCCCGGCCATCGCGCTGCTGCAAACCCAGCGCGCATCTCTTCGTCGCTTACCGAGGCGATGCCTGCATCGCGGAGTGCGTCGAGTGTTGCAGCAGCAACTGCAGCATTTGCCCCCTGGTGTCGACCGAGCAGACCGACGCGCACCGCGCCGCGCCCTTCAAGTTCGACTTCGATGCCGTCGCGCCCGAGTGAGCGGGTTGTGCCAGCACGAGCAATCGTGAACGGAGCACCAACGCGCTGGGCACGATGGCGAATCACATCAAGCGCGCCACCTCGTTCGCTCGCCCCAATCACGGCACGGTCTCCGCGCACGATGATCGCCGCCTTCTCTTTGGCGATCGCTTCGATGGTGTCGCCAAGATATTGCTGATGATCTAAGCCAACATTGGTGACGACCGCGACCCCGCCGTCCCAGGCGTGCGTGGCATCAAGCCGGCCGCCAAGTCCAACCTCAACAATCGCCGTGGTGATCTTCTCCTGCCGAAGTGCCTCAAAGATGGCACCGACGAGGATCTCAAACTCGGTGGCGGGGCCGACGCGCTCCTCGATCTGATCGGCGGCATCAAGGGCGCGGGCGACCGCCTGGGCAAACGGGAGTGGGGCGAGTGGCTGGCCATCGATCTGCACCCGCTCGCGATAGCTGACCAGGTGTGGCTTCGGCGTGGTGGCGTGGCGAATCCCCGCCGCGCGGAGGGCCGCTGAGACGAGGGCCACAACGCTCCCCTTGCCATTCGTTCCGGCGACGAGCGCTCCGCGAACCCCTGTTTCGGGTGAGCCAAGAGCACGAAGGAGGGCGTTCGACCGCCCCAGCCCCATGCGAATGCCGAAGCGTCCGCGCGACTCAAGCGCTACCAGCGCGGCGCGCCACGCATCGGGGCCACGCCCTTCACCGACGGCAAGAACGACCTCAGCGCGTGCGCGCGCCACGCGATCGCGCATCTCGAGGATCAGCTGCGGGTCGCTCGGTTGATCAGGCATCGTTGGAGCGTAGCGGTCTCGGCGCGCTGCGTGCGAGAATCGCCCTATGGGACTCTTCCGTCGATCGAGTTCGAAGCCACCGCGGCGCGGCCTCCCTGGCCGCTCTGAGGGGTACACGCCCCCCTATCGCGTTGATTCAGCCTCTCAGCGATCCCACTCATCTTCGCGCAGCGTTGGCGGAACAATTGCGACCGCTCTCTCTACGTTTATCACCCTCTTTGTTATTGCTGGCGCGATCGGCCTCGCTGTCGTGATGCTTCCGATCATCACCTCTATCGGTGGAAACTCCACACCTACGCCACCGCCCGCCTCACTCGAACCGGGACGGCCAACCCTCACTGAGCCGAGTGAGCCGATCACAGCCGCCGCAACAATTACGGTGAGTGGCACGCTGCCGCAGGACCTCCTTGACAAGAGCGACGCGATTATTCGCATCATCATCACCCGCGATGATGGCTCGGTGATCACTGGTGCTGAGATCACCATGCCGAAGACTGCAGGCTTTGACGTCGCGAAGATTCCTCTCTCCGCTGGCACCAACATCATTGAAGCGGTTGTAGTGGTGAATGGCGTCGAAGGAACGCACTCAGTCCCGATCACCGTTGTGCGCGATACCACTGCACCATCGCTGACAATTACAACGCCCACCCCGGGTGAGATTATGAACGGTGACTCGGTCACCGTTACCGGAAAAACCGACAAAGATATTGATGTTCAGGTGCGCAACGAGACGACAGGAACGATCGAAGGTGGAAGGTCGACAACAAAGGGTGCGTTCTCGATTGGTATCACACTGCGTGATGGCACAAATGTATTGACGATCACGGCGACAGATGGTGCCGGTAACCAAACCTCAAAGAGTGTTGAGATCTCAACGAGCGCATCAGTCGGACGAATTTCCATCGTGTTGAATCCAGAAACGATCATCCTGAGCAACAGGAGAAACTTCCTGATCACCGCGACGGCAACTGATTCAAGCGGCGCTGCTGCTGCAAGCGTTCGGGTGTGTATGTACGTCACGCCATACGGTGGGCAGCCAGACCCAATCGCGCCTGGTCTATGCACAACATCAGACGTTAATGGTCGTGCCTCTTGGAACTATGCATTCCCAGATAACTTCAACACGGAGGGGCGTGGCCTCGTCACGGTGACGTACGAGCTCAGCGTTGGTGACCCGATTTCGGGAACACAGAGTTTCCGTGTCTACCTGGTAAAGCCGTGAGTGCTGCACCGGCTCTCACCTGGCGTTGCCCAACGTGCAACGCAATTCAAGAGGAGTCTGGTCAGTGTTGGGTGTGCAAGACGCCTACCGCTTCGTGTGGAAGTTGCCGACACATGCGCCGCTCCGTTATTGGCAAGGTTTCGTACTGCGGCATCGACAAGAAGCGCCGCCTTGTTGCCGAGAGTGACGTGAAAGAGTGCTGGACAGCACCAGTTCCGCTTCAGGCCGCCGCGCAGCACGAGCGCGGCGTGGATGGAACGCTCCCTGAGCGCCCCCGACTCACCTGGGCGAGTGGCGGACTCTGGGAGGGGCTCGAG
>CAIJIA010000042.1 GCA_903820655.1 uncultured Chloroflexota bacterium | reverse complement strand
TGCTTGGCACCGCGGAGAGTCTCAATCTTGCGGTGGCGGCCGCGATCATGCTCTATGCAGCAGAGCGGGCGCAGCGCTAGCGCGGTAGCAACTTCGCGATCTCTGCTCCGAGTGGAGCGGCGAGGCTCCGTGAGAACGTCTTCGTCATGTGATCTTCATCGCGATAGATCAGCACGCTCCCGGCAATCGGCGAGCAGGGCCACTCGGTACAAATGTTGGCCGTGAGATCAATGAGCTGCGCGCCTGCAACCTCGGCCGCCACACGTTCTGCAATACCAATCACACCATTGTCCACATCGCTCTGAGCGAAAAAGCAGGGGCGAATGTCGCTCGGGTGCTTCGAGAGGCAGGCGGGAGCATCGAAGCCAGGGTCTGGTGTATCGACGATGATCGCCGTTGCACCGGGGAGTCGAGCGACCATCGCGCCGAACGCGGCCCCAGCCAGTTCTGGCGTGTCACCGCCGCCAATTGGTCGGAAGGTGCGGCGATTTACGATGATGGTGAGCTCTGGTTTGATTTGATTGAGACGCGCCACTGTTGCCTCGTTGAACGCGGTGCACTCGCGGTATTCACGCTTCAGTGCCAAGTTGCGCTGCGCGAGGGTGGTGAACGAGCACGATACCTTCACGAAGGTGAGCAGGCGCCAGCCGCGCTCCAGCGCGATCGCTTCGATGGCGGGGAACCAGTGCGACGCGTGAGAGTCCCCAACAAGGGCGATCGTAATCGCTGATCCTGTATCACCGTACTCACAGGTTGGCGGCGTTGTGACGCGCTCAAATGCGAGGCAACCGTCTCCACGAAGCCGCTCTTCGTCAGCTCGTGCTGATGTCAGTGATGGGGTGAGATCTGCAGGTAGCGCGATCGGCCCGTCGCTCGCCACCGGTGAACCCGAGGGGCTTGGTGATGGCTGAATAACAGTCGCGGGCGCAGCGAGCCCAGCGGCGAGGCCCTGCGTGAAGAGGGCCACGGTGAGGATTCCCGCAACGCCAATGCGGATCGCGCTCCATGAGGTGGCACGACGCGAGCGCTCTCCGTAGCGGAAGGGCTGCTCAACAAAGCGCCAGCTTAGCCACGAGACGCCGATCGCTGCGGCGACGGCCACCACGATCTCAACGCCGGTGAGGGCGCGCTCGAGGAACATGAGGGGGAGCACGAGGAGCGGCCAGTGCCACAGATAGAGCGAGTAGCTGATCTTGCCGAGGAAGCGCAGTGGCGCGGCGGCGAGGAGGCGCAGCGGCCCGCCTGGAGCGGCGCCGCCATAGAGCAGCGCAACGGCACCCAGCGTAGGTAGGAGTGCGGCGAGCCCTGGATACGGCATCTCCGAGGTGAGGGCCACGCCCGCAAGCGCAATAGCGGCGAGCCCTGCCCATGCAAGAGCGCCGGCGCGGCGCGAGGTGCCCACGACGCCGATGAGGGCGAGCAGTCCACCAGCCCCAAGCTGCCAGAGGCGCGTTGGTAGCAGGTAGAAGGCGCGTGCCGGTGAGGCATCGGTGAGCCACATGCTGAACGCAAAGGAGGCGATCACGCCGATGACGAGCGCCGCGATCAGGCGCTTTGAGCTGCCGCCACGCCACGTGAGCAGCACGATAAGGGCCGGCCAGACGAGGTAGAACTGCTCCTCAACGCTCAGCGACCAGAAGTGCAAGAAGGGCGACGGGCTCGCGGTTGGTGCAAAGTAATCCACCGAACTAATGAACCGCATGTTGGCGATGGAGAGCGCTGACGCGGCACCATCTGCCGCCAACTCGCTGCGATTGAGTGGCGCAGCAATCAGTAGTCCAACGAGCGTAACGATCGCCACAGCGACCAGTGCCGCAGGGAGCAGTCGGCGGATTCTCCACGCATAGAACTTGGTAATGCTTAGTCCGCCAGGCTGCTGTGATTCACGCCAGAGCTTCCCGGTGATGAGGAAGCCGCTGATGACAAAGAAGACATCAACGCCAACGAATCCACCGGGCGTCCAAGGGAGTCCAGCATGGAAGAGTAGAACCAGAAGAATGGCGATGCCCCGCAACCCCTCAATGTCGGGGCGGAACTCCACGGTGTTTTTCGGAGCCTGCATCAGGCTACTCGCAGATCTGCGGCTTTGCTACCGGCACTGGCCGCGTCGAGGTTGTCGTATCAATGTACTTGCCAATGATCACCATCTTTGTTCCGTCGTGGTGAACAGTTTCAGAGGTTTGCAAGATCACCCGACCGTTCGGCACATCAGCGATGTCGGCCCAGCTTGAGATGTGCTGTCGCACCTCGGTCACGCGGTAGCGAACGCGCATCAGTTGCTGACCGGTACCTTTTGGCAGCACATCCACCTCAATAATCTGGCCGAGCATCTGCTTTGGCGTCTTGTCGAGAAGCCCACCGAACTCCCAGTAGCGGCCATGCGCGTAGATGAAGAGGATGCCCGTCTTCCCGTCGGCCTTCCCCTTGCTCGGCATCCACTCGGCGACGCGGCACCAGGGGAACCGTGGCGAGCCATCCGTTTCGAGTGGCGGGCGCACCACAGGGAGGTTGATCCAGACGCCGCTGACCAAGACGCGAACGGGGTCACCAGCGACCGAGGGGACGATCAGGCTTGGATCGACCGGTGGGAGGGGTGGTGGCGTGGTGCGCGATCGCTCTGCTGGGTCGGACGGGTCGGCCTCTGGAGTGGGGGAGTCGCTTGGGCCGGTTGATGGATCTTCAGTGACCACCACCACCCCGCCTGGTGCCCAGGGCCCGATCTGCTGATCGATCCCCCATGTGACGAGTGCGCCAGCAGCGAGAATGAATGACGTAGCCAGCAAGATCGTTGAGCCGATATGGCGAAACGGCATGCGCTCACGCGGAGTGCGGGACTTGGGCTTGATCGGCGGCAACATAGGGAGAGTGTAGTGCGGGATGGCACACTACCCCAATGCCACGAGAGACTCGCGCAACCGACCTTGGAATCCGCATCGGCCGGTTTACCCCTGGCCCAACAGATGGAATCACCGATGTGGCGGGAGTGCGCGTTGCTGCCACAACCATTGTCAAGGGCGAAGGCGCGCTTGAACGCGGTGTTGGGCCAATTCGCACTGGAGTCACCGCCATTCTTCCCCGCCCGCTCGCCGAGATGGGGCATCCACTCTTCGCCGGCACCCACCGACTAAACGGCAACGGTGAGCTCACGGGGCTGGAGTGGATTCGCGAGTCTGGTCTCCTCACTTCGCCGATCTGCCTCACCAACACGCACTCCGTTGGCGTGGTGCACGACGCCATGATCGGCTGGTCGCTAGATCACGTACCAGAAGCGCCACCATGGAGCCTCCCTGTCGCTGGTGAAACCTGGGATGGCGTACTGAACGATGTGAACGGATTCCATGTCACCGCGGCGCACGCACAACAGGCGCTCGATGCAGCCGCTGCACTACCGAACGGCGCGCCGGTGCCGCGCGGCAATCAGGGCGGTGGGACCGGGATGATCTGCCACGGCTTTAAGGGTGGCAACGGCACATCGAGTCGCCGACTCCCCGCAGAACTTGGCGGCTACACCGTTGGCGTCTTCGTGCAGGCGAACCACGGCCGTCGTCATCGCCTCACCATCAACGGGGCGATGCTTGGCGCACCTAGCGGCCCACTCTCAACAGAGAGGTTCCCTCTGCCGTGGGAGACGAAGGGTGTCGCTGTACCGAAGCCCGATGATCCCCGCGGCGGCGCAGGTTCCATCATTGTGATCCTGGCAACCGATGCGCCACTCCTGCCGATGCAACTTGATCGCCTCGCGCAGCGAGCGGTCATCGGCATCGGTCGCATCGGTGGTGTTGGAGAACATTCGTCGGGTGATTTCGTGCTCAGCTTCAGCACCGCGAATGGGCATCTACCGGCAGAAGATCTCGAAGCGAAAGAGCCGTTCGAAGCCTCGGTCACGATGCTGGTCAATGCGCACCTCTCGGCACTGTTTGAGGCGACCGCTGACGCGACGGAGTCGGCAATCCTGGATGCGCTCTTTGCCGCGGAAACCATGAGCGGTGCTGATGGAGCCACAGCCGTGGCGCTCCCACTCGATATCGTGCGTGCAGCGCTGGACTAAGATCAACCCATGAATCTGCCAAACCCTCTTCGCAGCGATGAGTGGTCACAGAGCGTTCGTCTTATCGCGTGGGCGGTACTCGCAAGCGTCGCCCTCGTCGCGATCATGGCTGGGCTTGGTGTTGTCACTAGCATCATCTCGGCCCAGGGGCCGCTCCTCTACGCGCTCGCTGGTGGCTGGCTCCTCGCGTCCTTGGCTGATGCGCCAATCAACCAGCTAGTCGCGCGCGGCTGGACCCGCACACGGGCGGCGCTGCTCGTCTGGATTGCTGGTGCTGTCCCCGTCATCATCATTGCGATTGAACTCGCGATCGCATTCGCCCGATCGTTGGGCGGCATCATCGCGGGGCCAGAGCCAACTCCGGCTGATGTGGGCGCGATGGTTGAGCGACTGAGCGTCCTGCTCGCCTCTGTTGGGCTTACCGTTGATCTCGTTCCGCTGGCAACAACGGTGATCCTTGCGATTCGCGAGGTGGCAACGTCTCTACAGTCAAACATTGCAGCGGTAGCGGCAGGCGCGATTGGCGCGCTCGGCCCACTGATCTTGGCGATCGGTATTGGCATCATTCTGTCGGCAAACCCTGCCCACCTTGACTCCGTTGATCAGCTTGCAACGCGCGGGCGAGTGCGCAGCGCCCAGCGCTCACGAAAGATTCTCGAAGAGATCATCGCGCGATTCATTGGTCGTCATGTCGCACTCGGGTTTGTCTATGGCCTAGTCGTGTTTGTCGGCGCCACCATTGCCGGAGCCGATGGCCTGTTGGCCGCTGTGCTTGGCGGCATCGTCATGGCGATCCCTTCGATCGGCCAGGGTGCTGCGGTGCTGCCCCCACTGGCGCTTTCGATTCTCGCCGCTGGCCCCTACGTTCTCCCTGGTTCGGCAGTGATCATCGTGGGCTGGCTCCTCTGTGCCACACAGCTCGCACCACGACTGATGAACGGTGTGCTGCGCCTCTCGGGGACCACCGTCTTCGTTGCCGGCAGCATTGGGGGGCTCGTGGGCGGCGTCCTTGGGGCGATCTTCGCCCTGCCGGTTGTTGCCGCCGTCGCGGCAATTCGCCGCGATGAGACCCCAGCACGCATCAAAACGGTGAGGCGAGCCACAAAGAGCAGGCGCCGCTAAACCGCTCCGCCATGCTGTCGAGGAGTAACTCCGCACAGGTGTAGCCTCTCGGTATGCCAACAGCACGTCGTGGAGCCCGCATCGCCCCAGCCTGGCGCGGGCCGTTTCGCCATCGGAACTACCGCCTCTTCTGGTTTGGGCAACTCGTCTCACTGGCAGGCACCTGGATGCAGTCCATTGCGCAAGCCTGGTACATCACAGAGCTCACGCACGAGCCGGCATGGCTCGGCATCGTTGCCGCCGCGCAGTTCACCCCAGTGATGATCCTCGGACTCTTCGGCGGTGTCCTTGCCGATGCGCTGCCGAAGCACCGCGCACTCATGGGGACACAGGTCAGCCTGATGGCCCTCGCGATCCTCCAGGCCGCCCTCGTTGCAACAGGGCTCATGACGCTGCCACTCCTTATCCTCATGGCCGTCTTGCTTGGTGTCGTCAATGCCATCGACATGCCCGTTCGTCAGTCGTTCTTTAGCGAGATGGTTCCTGAAGATGAGGTGGGTCGTGCCGTTGCAATGAACTCGGCCATGTTCAATGGTGCGCGTGTGATTGGCCCAGCGATTGGTGGCGTGCTCATTGGCGTCATCGGCGTAGCTGGTTGCTTTGCCGTGAACGGCGCCAGTTTCCTCGCCGTGTTGCTGGCGCTCCTCTTTATGCGCGCCGACGAGCTGCGACCTGCGCCGCGGGCACCGCGGCCGCGCACTGTCGCAGACGTGCTCATCAGCCTCGCCGAGGGTGTTCGATTCGTTGCGCGCACGCCGCTGATCGCTCTCTGCGTATTTGTCATCGGTGTCGTCTCTGGGGTGGCAATGAACTTCAACGTGATCATCCCAACACTCGCCCGCAGTGTGTTGCAGGTTGGGGCGCCCGGCCTCGGACTACTCATGGCCGCCATCGGTCTCGGATCGTTGAGCGGAGCGCTTGCGGTCGCCATGTTGCGTCGGCCGCGCACCGTGGTGATCGTTGGTGGAGCTGCGGCACTAGGGGCGCTTTCAATCGCCGCCGGCGCTGTGAGTGGGAGTGGCACTTCGTGGGCTGCCGTTGTCACCGGCATTGCACTATTCGGCGCTGGCTTCGGCGCGATTGCCATGGCGGCAACGGCGAACGCTTCTATTCAGACGTCTACCCCACCCGCGCTACGTGGCAGGGTCATGAGCGTCTATACGACTGTCTTCGCTGGCTCAACCCCCATCGGCGGCCTCGGTACAGGCGCGGTTGTTTCGCTGATCGGCGCACCGGGCGCGCTGATCGTTGCAGGTGGGTTGGCGCTGATCGCTACGGCGTACGCGGCAGCTCGGTGGCGAGCAATTCTCTAGCTAGGGGAG
>CAIJIA010000041.1 GCA_903820655.1 uncultured Chloroflexota bacterium | reverse complement strand
GGACATAGCGGGCCAGGCTCCACACAAACGCCGATCGCGTTGGTGCACGCCACGCTGCAGCCTGGTGCCGAACTCGACCTGCCGTGGCGTCCCGACTTCAATGCGCTTGTCTATGCGCTCTCTGGGCGTGGGTCGGTTGGCGCAGAACGGGTTGGCATTCAGGCGGGTCAGCTCGCGGTGTACGGCGCGGGCGACCGCATCGTGGTGAAGGCCTCCGAACATCAGGACCAGCGCACGCCTGCTCTCGACGTGCTGATCCTTGGCGGACTCCCGATTAAGGAGCCGGTCGCCTGGCTCGGGCCGTTCGTGATGAACACGCGCGACGAGGTGGTGCAAGCCTTTGAGGATTACCAGGCAGGAAAGCTCGGCGTGATCCCCGCCGCTCACAGCAATCCGCACAACACTCCAACGAGCGTCGTTGAGTCGGGGAACGAGTAGCGGTGGAGCTCTTCGTTCTCGGCGCCGCCTTGGCCTTCTCTATCAACATTGAACTCGGTGTCGTCAACGTCATGATCGTGCGCACCGCCATTGATCGCGGCGCATGGCCCGCCTTCTTGATTGGGCTTGGCTCTTGCATCGGCGATGTGATCTGGGCCTGCGCCGGCGCGCTCGGCGTCAGCGCACTACTTCAGTGGCCTCCCGCCGCATGGGTGCTCTGGCTCGGTGGCAGCGCCATCCTCTGCTGGTTCGCCGCAGCGGCGCTGCGTGATGCGGTGCGCGGCGGCTCCATTAATGAGTCATCGCCACTCCGTCGTGCGAGCGGGCTGCGCGCGGTTGCGCTAGGGCTCGGCATCGCCCTCGGCTCGCCGACACTGATTCTTTGGACCGCCACTGTTGGCGGCAGCGTTGTCGCCTCACAGGCAACAAGCCTCGCCGGATTCGTGCCGTTCATCTCGGGGTTTGCAACGGCGGCGGTGCTGCACTCGCTTGTGCTCGCTGGCGTCGTTGGTGCAACGCGGCGCTTTACCGGACCGCGCACGATTCGCGCCGTCTCGCTGATCTCCGCGCTGATGTTTGCCGCGTTCGCCATCGGCATCTTTGTGGATGGTGCTCGACGGCTTCTGAATCTCGGCAGTTAACCAAAGCGCGACGAGCTAGGGGTGGGCAGGCTCCGCGTTCTTCGCCGCAATCTTCAAGAGATCGCGCGTTAGTCGCTCCATCTCGCTTGCAGGAAGCGCGCCACCGAATCGTTCAGCAACTGCAGCAAGGTGTGCTGGCGCAACGGCCTTAAAGGTCCTTAGGCCAAGCGGCGTGAGAGTGGCCCAATGCACGCGACCGTCTTCGGTGCAGCGGCGCCGCGTGACCCAGCCATTAACGGCGAGTCGGTCGATGCGTCGCGTTAATCCGCTCTTAGAGATCAGCACCGCATCGGCAAGTTCACTCATGCGAAGCCGGTAGTCCTCAGATCGAACGAGCTGCGCTAGCACATCGAAGTCGGCGAGGCTCATCCCGGAAGCGTCCATGAGTTCTGCGGAGAGGGCGCGAGTTACCCGGCCATACGCGGTGAGGAGGGCGATCCAGGCGCGGGCGATCGTTGGATCAAGGAGCTTGGATGCGTCGGTACCAAGCACTGCAGAGAGTGCTTCAATCTCGGCGCTCACGGGTTTGTTTGTTGTTGCCATCACTCGCAATAGTTGCACTTGCAATCATTTCGGTCAAGGGGTATAGTTGCGTCTGCAACTACCTTGGCAGACGCCTGGGAGCCGCACCATGGAGGTACAGATGAGCGCAGCACGTTTTAAGCAGGTGGCCGATAGCGCCAAGATCGAAAGTGCCGTTGCGGCGTTGAATAAGCGCGGCTTCGCCGCCACGGTTGTTGCCAATGGCGCCGCCGCTAAG
>CAIJIA010000040.1 GCA_903820655.1 uncultured Chloroflexota bacterium | reverse complement strand
CTCCTTCAGGTCGCGAATCGGCGCCAGCGACTTGGAGTAGAAGCGATACGGCTCCACCTTATAGGCGTCGTAGTCGAGCTCCTTAAAGAGGTCTGGATGCGCGATGGGGATGTGATACCCCTCGAGGTAGTTGTCGACGTAGACCTTCCAGTTGCACTCGACGATGTAGTCGCGGCGCTCCACCAGCTGCATCTCGTCCATGGGGAAGCCAGCTGCGGCGATCTCGCTCGGGATCGCGCCGAGCACCTCTTCGAGTGGTGGCGCATCGGCGCTGAGGTTGGCGAAGATGAACGGTCCGAAGACGGCGGTGCGCACGGGGATGAGGCCGAAGTCCTCTTTGCGGAACCCCTCGGTCTGGTCCATCTCTGGGCAGTTCTTAAGGGCACCGTCGAGTCCATACGTCCAGCCGTGATAGCGGCACTGCAAGCTCTTGCGATTCCCCTTGCTCAGCGCCACCTGGCCGGCGCGATGTCGGCAGACATTATGGAAGCCAGAGATCGTGCCATCGAGGCCGTGCACCAAGACAATCGGCTCGTCGAGGATGTTGGCCGGCACAAAGTCGCCAGGTCGCGTGAGGTCGGCGGTGCGCGCCACGATCTGCCAGGTTCGATTGAAGATTGCGTCTCGCTCGCGCTCGTAGATCTCGGGCGAGAGGTACTCGTCGGCGGTCAGGGTGTGTGCCTCGCCGGTAGGAACTGGGAAACGGGCCGCCTGTGGGTCGCCGTGGGTTGGAGTCGTCAAGCGGTTACTCCGCGGCGGCGGCGAGTTTTGCCGCGATGGCGGCGCGGGCCGCCTGGCGATCGCTGAAGTCGATCCCCTCCATGTCACCTGGGGCGAGGCCGGCGGCCCAGCCGCGCGAGGTGCGCTTTCCGTCGGCGGCGTAGCGGTCGGCAACCATCAGGTCGAAGGCCTGCACGCTCGCCTCAAGCTCGCTGTAGCGACCTGGCGGCAACATGCTCGACGCGGTGCCGCGCTGCTGCAGTTCGCACACATGCCAGTCCTGGCGGTTGGTCATATCCCAGAAGCCGTGTGCGTCGGAGAAGTCGTAGTCGGGAAGCTTTAGCGTGTCTGGGTGCAGGTACCAGTCGCACACAACGCGCGATCGACCTGGGCCGAGCGGCTCGATCATGTGCACCATCAGGTAGTCGGGGTGCAGTGAGAGGAGGAGGTTCGGCCACACGGCGAAGTACTGGATGCGCTTCGCGTCGATCTCGGTCATCCCCTTGAGCCATGGGCGCGCGTGCGACCCCTTGTCGAGTCCCATGGTGAGCGCCTCGCCGACGAGCGGTTGCCAGCCACCCTTCCACCAGCCGCGTGCCGGAATGTCTTCGCCAAGGTCGTACGGCGTGAGCGCGTTCAACTGTGGGTGCACACCAGGGCAGTGGTAGCACTCGGAGTAGTTCTCGACGAGGATCTTCCAGTTCGCCGCCACATCGTACGTCTCGCGCTGAGCGAGTCGCAGCGGCGCAAAGTCGAAGCGCGCAAACACATCGACAAGATCGTCGAGGTAGGTGAGGAGCGGTTCGGCCTCTTTGTCGAGAGTGAGGAAGACGAAGCCCTGCCAGGTTTCGCAACGCAGCGGCACCAGATCGTAGTCGCCCGGATTGAAGCGCTTCAGGTCTTCGGTGTGCTTCGCCTTCTGCAGCTTGCCGTCGGGACCGTAGACCCAAGCGTGGTACGGGCAGACGATCTTCTTCGCTTCGCCGCAGTCGGGTTTGCCGTCGGCAGGCCCTTCGATCAGGGTTGCGCCGCGGTGGCGGCAGGCATTGATGAAGGCGTGCAGCTTGTTGTCTTCGCCGCGCGAGATGATCACCTGCTCGCCAGCGAACTCCAGGAGTCGGTACGAGCCAACGTTTGGCGTCTCCTCTTCGCGGCCAACGCAGCGCCACTCGTGGCGGAAGATCTCCTGTGACTCCCAGTCGAAGATCGCCTGGTCATGGAAGACGCGTGGCGGGAACATGTCGGCCTCGTCGAAGGGGCGACGCACGGCGGCGATGGCGGCCGGGTCGAGCGGGGCGGGGCGCTTCGCAACAATCATGCCGCTATGGTGCCACGCCGCGGGGCTATTTGAGAGGGGCGTTGAGGGAAAACACCCCTCCGTTTCGGTCGGTGACCGTGATGGAGATCTCGCCATCACGGTTGAGCGTTGCCTTCCCCGTGCTCCCGGCGTCGTCGCTCAAGGCGAGACTGCCGTACGCCCGAACGGTTGTTCCGCGGAAGGAGGGGGCGAGCTCTGTGGTGACCGTGCCCCGAGCCTCACCACGCCAGGCGAGGAGTGTCGTGCCACGCCCCTGCGCCGTTTCGAACGAGAACTGCGACGGGGCGGCCATGCCGAGTCCGCGCAACCCAACCGTCGTTCCAAGGATGCGTTCGTTGCCGACGAATCGCCCGATGCCCTCAACCTCGGCCGTGATCTCTGCGGCGAGATTGCCGCGTGCACCTACCGACGTTGCGGTGATGACTGTTGAGGTCTCTCGGTCCGTTTCAGTAGCACTGCGTTCGCTTGAGAAGCTCGGTTGGCGATACCCGCGCCCGTAACTGGTCGACGCCGCAACGGCGTAATAGGCGAAGCAGACGAGTGCAGCAGCAGGGATTGGACCGCCAGGTCGCTGCACTGCGAGTAGCTGCTGCAGTGGCTCCAAGATGACGGTCTTGGCCGCGCGACGGGCGAGATACTGCAAGAAGGTGGTGCCATCCGTCTCATAGTCGGCGCGGGCGTCGGCGCTTGGCCGAAACGGGGTGCGCGTAAGACGTTCGTTCAGCTGCTCTTTCATTTGACCATCCTACGCCTTCCTCGAGGTGCTACGGCTACACTCCTGCAGATGTCCCCCCGAGTCGTCTCCCGTGCCGCTACCGCCGACCTGGCGATTGCCGCCGCACTCTGGGGCGGCATGTATGTGGTCTCTGCCGAGACGTTCGACGCGATCCCGCCGGCAACGCTGGGCCTGCTTCGTCTTCTGCTTGGCGTGGCCGCGCTGGCCACCTTCGCGCTCCTGCGCGGCGAGTCTCTCGGATGGGCGAAGGCTCCGAAGGGTGCAGTACTGCGCGCTGGCATTGCCGTCGCTGCGTCGATCCTTCTGCAGTTTGCTGGTACCGCACTGACCTCTGCGGTTGAGGGGTCGGTGGTGACGATGGCAACCCCAGTCTTCGTCTTGATCTTTGGATGGGCGCTCGAAGGGATTCGCGTGCCGCGACAGGCCTGGCTCGGCATCGTGCTCGCAGCCGTTGGCGTCGGTGCACTCGCGCTGCGCAGCAGTGGCGACGATGCACTGGCGGCTGGGGCGAGTGCCAGTCACCTTCTTGGGATTGGGCTACTCATTGGCGGTGGCGCTTCGTGGGCGCTCTTCTCAAGTCTCGGGCGACCGATCGTTGCCGCAGTTGGCGCCCGCAACGCTGTCACGCTGAGTGCCGGGTTGGCGATTCCGATGATGCTCCCATTCGTTGTGGCGGAGCTCGCAGTAGGTGGCATCGACCTGGCAGCGGCCACGACGCCAAGCACGCTGCTCGCCGTGCTCTATCTCGGCGTTGGAGCCACATCAATCGGCTGGAGCTGCTGGTACCGCGGTTATGCGGCTGCGCCGCCACGACTCTCCGCTGGCGTGCTCTTCTTGCAGCCGCTCGTAGCCGCCGCACTCGGCGTTGGCCTGCTCAACGAGGCACTCGATGGAGGGCTGGCGCTTGGTGCACTCTTCCTGCTCGGCGGTGTGGCGATGATCTCCTTTGAGCGCGCCAGCAGCACAAAGCAGAGCCGCGTGCGATCGTAGGCGGAATGGACGACCTTCGACGCTATCGCGCCACCCCGCCCCCCATCACCGGCGTCGCCGCAATCACTACCGCCGACAACGGCGAAGTCCGTAATCCAGATCCAACCGATCGCGCCGCCTGGCGCGAGTGGGTCTCGGCATCAAAGACGCGCAACTGGCTGCGACGCGATCCACTCCTTGACTGGCTCGAGGTGCACGGCACTAGCAAGGGATTCGCAAAAGACGTGGGAGCCGATGCCGATCCACCAAGCCCATACGATTTGCGCGAGCTGCTCTTTGCGCAGGGGAATCGCTTTGAGAAGCGGATGTTCGAGATCCTTGAGCCGAGGGTCGCCTCGCACCGCATGATCTCCGACGGCTGGCAGGCAACACGCACGCTGGCCGCCGCCGAGGCAACGTTCGCCGCGATGCGCGAAGGGGTTGAGCTGATCGAGCAGGCGGTGGTGCGCAATCCCGAAGATCGCACCTACGGCGCGATCGACCTGCTCGTACGCAGCGATGCGCTTGCGCGACTCATCCCTGGCGTGATCGACCCGAGCGAGGCGGCAGTCTCTGGGCCAGCGTTGGCGCCTGATGGCGGTAAGGCACCACCGTGGCACTACGTGGTGGTTGATGTGAAGTTCTCCACGCTCGATCTATCGGTGAGCGGATACGCCGGCAGTTCGCACCGGCACTATGCCGGCCAGGTACTTGTCTACACCGCCGCCATTGCGCGTCTGCAGGGCTACTGCCCGGCTGAGGCGTACCTGCTCGGCCGCACCTGGATGAGCAGCAAGGGGCGGGGGAGTGGCGCGCTGGAGCGACTCGCCCGTGTGCCCGTTGAGCGCGAGAGCACGCGTGACGATGAGATTCCACTCACCGTTGAGGTGGGCCGCGCGCTGGAG
>CAIJIA010000039.1 GCA_903820655.1 uncultured Chloroflexota bacterium | reverse complement strand
CCCAAGCCCCTGATAAACTCGCCACCCCTCGCGCTCGTAGCTCAGTGGATTAGAGCGTCTCCCTCCGAAGGAGAAGGTCGCAGGTTCGAATCCTGTCGGGCGCACCACACGGAGTAAACTCCTCCCCATGGCTGATCAAGAATTCGTTACAGTTCCGCTGCTGCGTCGGCCGCTCCTGCTTGTTGCTGGAGCCGTCAACATCGGCGCTGTCGTTGTTGGCCTGAGCGGCACCGACGAGCGCCTCTTCTATGTTCCTGCAGCGCTCGGACTCCTCTGGGTGATCGCCTATCGCGCGCAGCCACGCGAGGGAGTCCGGCAACTACGACGCGCACCGCAAGGATCTATCACCGTGCGACGACCAGATCGACCCGCACCACGACAGCGCACAGAGATGCCGCCAACGCCATCGGGCTTTGCCCCATCTGCGGCAGTTGCTGCAGCACAGGCGCGCGGTGGTGTGCGCAAGCCAATTAAGCCAGTCGAGATTGGACTGCCAAGCAAAGGTGCGGCGCCTGAGAAGAAGCGCCGTCGCGGCCGCAAGGGTGGAGACGGACCGAACCTCGGTCTCTAGTTACGGCGCGATCTTTACCGTAACCACCGGCGGCTTGCTTAGTGCAAAGCATCGCGCATCGAGCCAACCATCACGAATGGATTGGCGCTCCTCCGCATCGACGCTGAGCTTCCAGCGAATCTTTACGGCGACCCACTCTGTGAGATACACACAGTTCGCTGATTCAAGTGGCGGGAGCCAGTAGGTTGGATCATCATCACTCTTCTCTTGATTAACGTTGTCAGTCACCGCACGCAACGTCCACGAAACACCGAGATCGTTTGCATACGACTGACGGCGTGAGTTTGACCACTTCCATGCACCGGAACGCCACGCTTCAGCAAGCGCAACAACGTGGTCTATATCGACATCTGAGGCCTTTGTCCACGTCTCTCCGTCGTAGAGGCTGAACCACTTCCCCGCGCTCACCGACTTACTGGTTGAAGAGAACCGTACGGATACGAGTGACTCTGCAATGAGTACCTCTGCGCGCGTATCTTTGCCGTTCTTGTTCGCATCAATCCAGTGCTTGAAGAGTGAGCGCTTGTAGCCACCAATGTGCTCTTCTGCCACCGCCACGCAGTCGAGTGCGGTGAGTAGGCCAAGCTTGGTGTTGTTGGTCTTGCACGCTTTGGCGGCGCTCGTGGCTGCGCCGACCGGTGCAGGCACAGCGAGCGTTGCGCTTACAAGCAGGGTGAGTAGTGCAGCGGTAATGCGAGACTTCATCAGATTAGATTACGCGACTACGTCGAAGAGTGCGCGAACGAGCGCAGTACCCCCTTCATCGTGGATGTCGATTCGTGCACTGGTGCCAGTGACGCGAATGGTGCAGCGCACGGTAGCGTTCGTTGTGAGGCCAAGGTATTCCAGTCGAATGCGGCGCCGTGGTGCACTCAGTTGTGCTGGTGCAGCTGCGTTGAGCGCCTCTTCAGCAATCTCGAGCCAGGCGGCGTTGTTCACGTGACCGAGCGGGTCAAAGTCGGCAACGCGCAGCGGCACGGTCACGGTGACGCCGGGCGCATCACCGGTTGGCTCTGCAGGGATCTTCTCGGGGGTGAAGGTCGCACCAACCTCGGCAACAAATGATTCGAACTCGGCTGGGAAGCGGACCGGTCGTCCGTTCTGGTCGGTCATGACCCAGTCGATGGTGGCATCGGCGATCACGCGACCGGCGCTGCCGAAGAGCCGGGTGCGGCGTCGCGCCATGACATGGCGGAAGCCAACCAGGGCGGTGGTGCCCGTCATAGCCTCATTGGAGCGGGGTGGCTCATCGATGAGCAGGTCAACACTACGAACGACCCAGCCGACACCGCGCGACTCATACCATGAGCGTCCGTACTCCAGCGTCTCGCTGTGCTGCCAAGCAAGATCCTGAGCGTGGCGGAGCACTGCGGCGGCACGCATGGTGCCAGCACGGCTGCACTCATCGAAGCGCACGGAGCGGCTCTCGTCGCGATAGCGGGCGTGCTCCGGGAGGCGGACCTCATCCGGGGTGAGGCCAGGAGTGAGTCGCTCGGCGAGGCTCATCCGGCCGCCAGCCGCCCGAGGGTTTCGAGGGTGATGAAGCGCGTCTTCTCGCGTGGAGCGCGCACGATGGTGAGGCGCGCCGCAACGATCGCGGCGGTGTCGAATGCCACCACGCCAATGGCGATCCGCGCACTGCTTCCAGCGGCGCGAATGCGGGCGTCTTCAAGTTCGACGAGGAGGCTGGCATCAATACCACGAGCCCCCCACTTGCAGTCCCAGAGCTCTGGGATTGGACCAGCTTCAACGGTGACATCGAATGGATGCGGGTCAGCGGAGACGCCATCAATGGCAAAGCGACGCTCACGTCGCACAAGTCGGTCGGCATCATTCGCGAGTACTGGACGTCGGCGCAGCATCTCGGCGGTGGTTGCCTCAACAACCGCGCCGCGGTACTGCGCATTGGAGGCGTGTGCCTTGCCACCGATTGCGAGGGCGCCCACTACCAGCGGGTCTGTGGTCGTGCGGTGTGAGGGAAGTGCGGCAAAGAGCACCGCTGCTTCTGCTGTCGTGGGTTCAGGATCGTTCATCAGCGCTCGTGCAATTAGACGCTCTGCAGGTGTGGCGTTTGCGATCGCCACCGCAAGTGGGCGCAAAATCGGATCAGCCTGAATCCCGGAGTACACCACGGCGCGGCCGTCGCGTGGCGCGTCGGTGAACGAGATCCCCGCAGGAATTCGTGCCGCAACCGTTGCGCCGATACTTTGCGGGGCAACATCCTTCGGCAGACTTGCAGGGTTTAGCGTTGCCGCGAGGAGTGTCAGCGCAAGGCGTGGCTGCATGCCGATCCAATCAATCGCTCGATGTGGATCGTTCGCAGCAATCACGCGCTCAACGCTTGCAGCGAGAGCTGCCAGTGCGCTGGTTGCCGCGTCTGGCAGCGCGCGATCACCGATTGCAGCGACTGCTCGATTCAGTTCCTCTTCGCCGAGTGTTGAGACAACGTTCGTGTGATCAAGCGCATCCGTAACCTCTTCACCGATTGTCACAAGTCGCGCGAACAGATCTCGCTGATGCT
>CAIJIA010000038.1 GCA_903820655.1 uncultured Chloroflexota bacterium | reverse complement strand
TCGAAGTGGCCGCGGTAGACGTTCTTCGCCGTGGTGAGCGCCATCGTCTGGGCGGTGCGGCCGTGATAGCCGCCACGGAAGGTAAGGATCACGCGACGCTTGGTGGCGCGTCGCGCCAGCTTCACCGCCGCCTCGACCGCCTCTGACCCGGAGTTCGAGAGGAAGACACCCCACGGCCCACCATCGAGCACCGTGCTTAGTCGCTCGTGCAATCGCAGCCCTGGCTCATGGAAGACGATGTTCTGTTGGCCGTGGATCAACTTGGTGGCCTGTTCGGCGATGGCCGCTGCAACCTTCGGATGCGCATGCCCCGTATTCACCACGCCGATCCCCGAGGTGTAGTCGAGCCAGCGCTCGCCACTGCGATCGATCAGCCAGGAGCCTTCGCCGCGTTCGACGTCAACGTTCGCGGCGCGACCCCATACCGAAGAGATCACGCTGTGCGGCGGAATTGGACCGCGATCGCTGCTCATGCGCGCCTCCGCTGCAGGAACGAGCCGATCGCCACGGCACTCACTGCAACAACAAAGAAGATCGTGCCGATGGCGTTGACCTGCGGCGGTACGCCGATGCGCGCCGAGCCCCACACGAACATCGGGAAGGTGGTGGTGCGACCAGCGGTGAAGTTAGTGATGACGAAGTCGTCAATGGAGAGACTGAAGGCGAGCAGGCCCGCCGCGGCGATGCCGGGAAGGATCAACGGGAAGGTGACGCGCCAGAAGGTCTGCCACCCATCGGCACCGAGGTCGGCCGACGCCTCTTCGAGACGTCGGTCGAAGCCCGCAAGTCGTGCACGCACGGTGACGATCACGTAGCTGATGTTGAAGGTGATGTGGGCAATTAGGATCGTGAACTCATTCAGTGGGAAGAAGGGGGGTTTGCCAATCGCAACGAAAAGGGTGAGGAGCGATGCGCCGAGGATGATCTCTGGCGTCGCGAGTGGCAAGAAGATGAAGAGGCTGGTCGCCGGCCGCCCACGGAACTGATAACGCACAAGCGCCAGCGCAGCGAGCGTGCCGAGCGTTGTGGCGATGAGCGTAGAGAGGAACGCAATACGGATGCTGATCACCACC
This sequence comes from uncultured Chloroflexota bacterium, assembly GCA_903820655.1. GTDB lineage: Bacteria > Chloroflexota > Limnocylindria > Limnocylindrales > Limnocylindraceae > Limnocylindrus. The sequence continues at coordinate 970 of CAIJIA010000038.1, read as the reverse complement.
GAATCGAGCAGACCAGGAATCGCGAAGAGGTTCGCCCAGTGATCAAAGGTGAAGCCAACCCAGGTGTAGTTCGTCTTTCCAACTGGGTCGTTGAAGCTGAAGAGGGCAACGATGAAGATTGGCAGCAACAGGTAGACCAGGGCCAGCCCCGTATAGGCACGAAGTGCGTTGCGACCGAGCCAACGCAGCATCAGCCGATCCCCGTCTCAAGCTCGTCGGTGCCGAGGACGCGAGCGTAGATGAAGACAGCCGTCAAAATGCCGGCCATCAACATGAAGCTCAGTGCCGCCGCGGTTGGGTAGTCGTTGTTCACCAAGAAGCGACTCTGGATCACATTGCCGATGAGTCGGGTCTGCACGCTGCCGAGCAGCTCCGCATTCACGAAGTCGCCCATCGCAGGAATAAACACGAGGAGCGAGCCGGCGAAGACGCCAGGGAGTGCGAGTGGCAAGGTGATGCGCTGGAAGGCGCGAATCGGACCGGCATAGAGATCCTTCGCCGCCTCAACGAGTCGGCGGTCAATCTTCTCCAGCGAAACGTAGATCGGCAGCACCATGAACGGGAAGAAGTTGTACGAGATTCCGAAGATGACCGCCACAGGGGTCGCCAGAATGCGGAACTCTTCGGGAAGGAAGCCGATTGACTTGAGCGGCCCGAGGATGAATCCATCGTCAGCGAGGACGGTCTTCCAGGCGAGCACGCGCAAGAGGAACGAGGTGAAGAATGGTGCGATCACGATGAAGAGGAGCAGGGTGCGATAGCGGCCAGCTCGATAGGCGATGGTGTATGCGAGCGGGAAGGCGAGGGCCAGGCAGACCACCGTCGACACCGCCGCGTACAAGATCGAACGCAAGAACTGATCGGAGTAACGGCCGAGCGCCGCTGAGTAGGTTGCCGCATTCGCCCACGAGAACGTGAACCCTGTCTCGAGGGTGCCGCTCCAGAGGCTGGCCTGCAGCATCTGGATGGC
>CAIJIA010000037.1 GCA_903820655.1 uncultured Chloroflexota bacterium | reverse complement strand
GCCTCGGCGATCGGAATCGGCCTTGCCGTCGGCGCTAAGTATCCGTACGCCATCGCCGGCCTCGCCATCGTCGTCGACCGACTTCGTCGCACACGACGAGAAGAGTCGCTCAGGCTCAAGGATGCGCTCGGATGGAGCGCCATCGCCGCCCTCGCCTTCTTCGCAGTGAATCCGTACCTCTGGAGTGATCCGATCGGCCGCCTCATCGCCAGTGCCGCTTATCACCCCGCCTACGCCGCGAGTGAGCAGGTGCAGTCGACCGGGTACCCGATGTGGCAGCAGCTGATCTGGCTCATGCAGTCAGTGCCGTGGCACGACGGTCAGAACGTCTTCCTTGTGAAGTTCGACACCTGGATGCTGCCGCTCGCGCTCCTTGGCCTTGTGCCGCTTGCGCGCAAGCGACCGGTCTACGCAATCTGGCTCGGTCTCGGTGCAGTCGCACTGTTCTTCTGGCCAACCAAGTGGCCGCAATATCTGCTCACCATTGCCGTACCGTATGCCCTCTCTGGTGCTGCAGGGATCTCACTGATCGCGAAGCTCGCCCTCGCACTGCCCCGCCGGCTACTCAAGGGACGCTAATCCCCCACTTCGCACCAAGCGCTCGGTGCGCCGCTTGCAGCTCGCTCGGTGAGAGCGACCTCCCCCAGATCACTACCTCCATGATGGTGCCAACGAAGTACCTCGCCGTGCCCGCAACAAACATCCCGCCGATCCAGTTCATGCTCTCTGTCGTCGTGATGCTGAATTGCGTCTCCGCACCGCCGTTGTACTGAAAGCCGTCGGCCGCGCCTGTAGCAGTGCGCACAGTGGTGATGGTGAGGCCCGTTGCCGCTCGAGCGGTTGATGCGCCGACTGATTGACCGCTGCTGTACACGCGTAAGCGACCGAACTCCATTGAGATCCCAGAGAAGCGCGTGCTACTACCAACGAGCGGATGACTGAGCCCATCGTTCGCTTGCCGAAAGACGAGCATCAGCGTCATTGGCTCGAGTGGAATGCTCGCGGGCAGCTGCACTGCGGCACCGCTGAACTGCAGGCCGGCGACCCCTGAGGCAAGTGTCGGATACGGCTGAAACTGCCCACTGCTGACCTGTGCGTGTTGCGCTTGGCCGGACTTGTCAAACCAGTAGCGCAACTTTGGTGCGAGTGACATCGTTCCGGTTTCTGCTGTGTCGTACCAGAGCAGTAGCCCACTACTGACGCCTCCTGGTGCGCTCCAAGTGCCGGTGGTGAGTGGAAGATCGAGCCGCGGTGACCATGCGGCACCTGCGGTGGCAACGGCGATCAGCGCGAGTGGCAGCGCAATGCGAAGCCACCGCTGACGCGTGCTCACTCTGGCCCCCACCGGAGCGGCAGCGTGAGGGCACTATTCGTCGCAGTAATGCTCCCCAGCAGGGTCACCTGCACCTGGCACTCACTCGTTCCCGCTCCAGCAGAGAGCGTTGCGAGGCGGCCCGTTGTGAGGTTCGTCGAGCTCCACGCGGCGGTGAAGAGGTCGGCGGAGTCGATCCAGGTGGTGGTACCCGCTGCGCGACAGGTAGCGGTGAGGCGTAGTGAGCGGGCAAGGCCTCCGGTCGCGAGAGGGACAAAGCGCACTGGATCAATCCGCAGCGTGTTGGTAGCGCCCGTGCATTCGCCACCAAGCCCAACCGGGCACGGCGTCAGCGTCAACGTCCAGGTCGCGCGTCCACCCGGAAGTAGCTGCCCCGCTGCGTCTGCGCCAGCCAGAACGGGACCGCTCAGCACCGCCCGTGCGCCTGACGCCGAGGTGACACCAAGGTCGATGCGCCTGTCAGTGCTGAACTGTGCTGCGGCTGTATTTAACTGCAGACGTGGGATAAGGCCCGCGGGAAAGACCGCTGCAAGGGTGCCGAGCACCGCAGCGTCGGGAATGCGCTCTGCGTCTGGGCTCAGGCTGGCGTCACCCTGTGTGCGCCGCCAACCCTCGCCATCCTCAATGACCCGATGCAGGAGCAACTCCCCGTCGCTCGGTCGCTGTACCAACACGATCGTTCCAACATCGCCGCCACCCCAGAATCTCGTTGTTATCACCAGGTCTCCATCGCGAATGCTCGGAGCCATAGAGTTTCCCGTCACGACAAGTAACCGAAAGCCAACGACGTGCATCGCAACGATGAGCGCCAGAGCACAGCCTGCCACCTGCCTCACACGATTCATTGCGTCTTGTTGCGTGCCTCAAAGGTGAAGGTCGCCGCGACCGATGAGTCAGATCCTGTCGTCGCACTCGCCGGCAGGGTGAAGGTAAAGGTGTAGGTTGCGCTCTTTGCCGAAACACCTGTCGTGGCACCGCCATTCCGTGAGCTCCAGGCTGCGCCAATCGGTGTCGTGAACGATGCGTACGAAGAGAGCCCATTCAGTGCGCCGTTATACAGCGTCTCTGCGCTCTCGCCGCCAATGCTGCGCGTGATCATTACTTGCAGCGCGGCGCCGAGCCCCGACGCTGCGGTCGACGTACCGGTGATATCACTCCACAGAGCGATGTCGGTGAGACTCGATGGGGTTGTCACCGTTGACTGGTTAAGCACCGTGACCGTCTGCGTGAAGGTGGCACCTGGACCGATGTTGGTGAGCGTTGCACCACCGAAGGTAAGCTGCTGCACTCCACCCGTGCTTAACGATACGACTCCAGAGGTAGCCCCGGCGGTGACGGGTGCCGTCGCAGTAAATGCCGCACTGGTGCGACCCACCGTCGCCCCAATCACCAGCGCGCCCGCCACCACCACCGCCCGCACGGCGTGGCGCGACGTCAAAAGAACTCGCTCTGTCTGCATACCGACTCCTACGAGCGGGTTATTGGGCGGAGGCAGATCCTATAGCGCGCGACGTACTGGCGGCGTTCCCGCGAACGCAGATCAGCCGAAGCGGCCCGAAACGTAGTCGGCGGTCAGCTGCTGCTGTGGCGCGGTGAAGATCTTCCCTGTCTCGCCCTGCTCCACCACATACCCGGCGCGATCATCACCCATGGTCAGGAAGACGGTGTAGTCCGAGGCGCGTGCCGCCTGCTGCATGTTGTGCGTCACGATGACGATCGTGTAATCGCGAATCAGCTTGCGCATCAGTTCTTCGATCTGCAACGTTGACTTTGGATCCAAGGCGGAGCACGGCTCATCCATCAAGATCACCTCAGGACGAATCGCGATGGCTCGTGCGATGCAGAGGCGCTGCTGCTGCCCCCCTGAGAGCGAGAGGCCAGGCTGATCAAGCTTATCTTTCACGTCGTCCCAGAGAGCCGCGGCGCGGAGGCTATCTTCAACGAGTGCGTCAATGCCTGTGGTCTCACCGAGAAGGCGGAGGCCGAACCCCACATTCTCAAAGATTGACTTTGGGAATGGGTTCGGTTTCTGGAAGACCATGCCGACCCTGCGGCGAAGGTCAATCACGTCCGTGCTCGCTGCATTGATGGAGGTGCCCTCGAACTCAATGTCCCCCTCCATGCGGAAGCTAGGGACGAGGTCGTTCATGCGGTTGATTGAGCGGAGCAGCGTGCTCTTGCCGCAGCCCGATGGCCCGATGAGCGCTGTGACCTTGTTGCGGGGGATGCTTAACTGCACATCGCGTACCGCGCGGAAGCCGCCGTACCAGCAGCTCACGCCGTTCAGCGCGAGGGCTGG
>CAIJIA010000036.1 GCA_903820655.1 uncultured Chloroflexota bacterium | reverse complement strand
GGATTGCCGATGCCTGCGCGTTGCAGATCAGCCATTACGTCGACAACCTCTGGGAGCGTCGGCGACCCCGCCGCGTGATCCAGGAAGAGTCGGGTTGGCGTCATCGGACGAAGGCTACTGAGACTCCCGCATTTCGGCGCGGCGACCCGCATCACGGCGTCGGTCGTTCTCGTTCAGCAGGCGCTTGCGCAGGCGTAGCGCTGAAGGGGTTACCTCAATAAGCTCGTCCGGGCCGATGAACTCGAGGGCGTTCTCCAGCGCCATGCGGCGCGGTGGGGTCAAGCGAATCGCCTCGTCGTGCGAGTGGGTACGCATGTTGGTGAGCTTCTTCTCGCGAACCGCGTTCACATCCATATCGCCAGGCTTCGCGCTCTCGCCAATGATTTGTCCTTCGTACGTCTGCTCGCCTTCGTTAACGAAGAGCTCACCGCGCTCCTGAATACCGTAGAGCGCATAGCCGGTGGTCATACCCGTGCGGTCGGAGATGAGGCAGCCGTTCGTGCGGTGCGGGATCTCACCGACCCATGGCTTATACCCAGCGGAGAGCTGATGGATCAGTGCGGTGCCGCGCGTCTCGGTAAGGATGCGTCCGCGCACGCCGATAAGACCGCGCGTTGGAATCAAGAAGTCAACGCGGGCACGACCGTCTGCGCCATGCTGAATGTTCTCCATGCGTGCACGACGCTCCGCCATGATGCCAGTAATCACACCAACGAAGTCAACAGGTACGTCGATCGTAAGCTGCTCAAATGGCTCCTCGATGCCGTTCTCGGTTCGATGAAGTAGCACCTCCGGCCGTGAGACCTCGATCTCAAATCCTTCGCGACGCATCTGCTCCACGAGGATCGCGAGCTGAAGTTCGCCGCGGCCACGGACCTGGAATGCTTCGCCTGAGTCGGTAGGGCTGACCTCAATCGCAGGGTTGCCGAGCACCTCTTTTTCGAGTCGGGCCTTCAACTGTCGTGAGGTGAGGAATTTCCCGTCCTTGCCACCGATCGGGCTCGTGTTGACGCCGAAGGTCATCTGCAGCGTTGGTGGATCGACATGGAGTCGCTCAAGTGGGCGCGGATCAGCTGGATCGGTGATCGTCTCACCGATCTCAACGTCGGCGAGTCCGGCAATGCCGACGATTTCGCCAGGGCCGGCCTCAGCAACTTCGACGCGCTCGATTCCTTGCGGGAGGGTGAGGCTGGTGACGGTGCCGGTGACGGCGCTCCCCTCGCGAATGATGGTGATCTTGGCGCCCTTCCGAACAACGCCGTTGCGAATGCGACCGACAGCGATGCGGCCGACGAAGTCGTTCGCGGCGAGGTTGGTGATCAACACCTGCAGCGGATGGCCAGGCTCATGCATTGGTGCCGGTGCGGTCTCAAGAACGCAATCAAGGAGTGGGATCAGGTCGGTGCCAGGCTGCTCCATGTCACGAGTGGCGGTACCGGCACGGGCATTCGTATAGACGATTGGGAAGTCGATCTGCTGCTCGTTCGCACCGAGGTCAAGGAAGAGCTCGTAGACCTCGTCGATCACCTCCTTGATGCGGGCATCGGGGCGATCGATCTTGTTGATGACGAGGATCACGGGGAGCGATCGCGCCAGTGCCTTTGAAAGGACGTAGCGCGTCTGTGGGAGTGGCCCCTCGGAGGCGTCTACCAAGAGGAGGACGGCATCTACAGCGAGAAGGCTTCGCTCCACCTCTCCACCGAAGTCGGCGTGCCCTGGGGTGTCGACGATAACCACGCGAACCCCCTTGAAGTCGATTGCGGTCTCCTTGGCGAGGATCGTGATCCCCTTCTCGCGCTCAAGGTCGCCGCTATCCATAACGCGCTCAACAAGCTCTGCATTGGCCCGGAAGGCGCCGTTCTGGCGGAGGAGGCTATCGACCAGGGTGGTCTTGCCATGGTCAACGTGCGCGACGATACCGACCGTGCGGATGCCGGTTTGCGCGACGAGACCTGCGGGTGGATTGACTGTGGTCATCGGGAGATTCTCGCACGCTTCGCCGACCCGTATACTTCTGGGCATGACCGTCGCTGCACACATCATCGTTTCAGGCACACCGACAGCCCCTGGGGTCGTCCGCCCAGAGCTCTCGCGACTGGTTGAAGCCGCCTGGTCTGGCGGTGCACATCCGATCCTTATTTCGGGCCTCACGACGGGCGAAGTCGCCCCTACCTTGAGCCGCGCCACCCACTCGGGCGAGCACGCCGCTGTGGCCGCGGATGCGTTTAGTGAGGTCGCAGGGACGACGGCCGTCATCACCCTGCCGCTGAGCCATGCGGGCGTTGACCCAGAGACGATCACAGCGCTCATTGCGGGGCATGGCCGACAGAGTGCGCAGGTACTCGTCGCAGCGCGAAATGGCGAGGCTGGCCCGATTCGTCTGACACCCATTGATCACGCCGATGCGCCAGAAATCCAGTTGGAGTGCGGCGATGAAGGCGCGGTTAGCCCCTCTGATGGCCGTGCATCACTCGCCTACGAAGCGCCGCCCGCAGATACGAGCGCTGTTGACCCGTGGGAGCAGCGCGGCTCCCAAGCTTAGGAGCGCTAGCTCTTAACTGGGCGCACCGATAGGCCCAACTCGGCCCACTGCTTCGGATCCGGCTCCGATGGAGCCTCAAGCATCAGGTCGCTCCCCGACTGCGTCTTCGGGAAGGCCATCACTTCGCGAATATTGATCTGGCCGGCGAGCAGCGCCGCCCAGCGCTCAACACCGATGGCGATGCCGCCGTGTGGCGGTGCGCCGTATTCGAACGCATCAAGCAGCGCGCCAAATTTGGCTCGCGCATCTTCGAGCGAGTGGCCCATCAGTGCAAAGGAACGCTCAAGGAGCGCGCGATCATGAATACGAATCGAACCGCCGCCGAGCTCCCAGCCGTTCAACACAATGTCGTACTGCTGTGCGAGTGCGCCGGCCGCAGGATCGGCCTCGCTGCGCTGCGAAAGATCACCCGACGTCGTGGTTAGCAGGTTCAGATGCTCAGGTACGGGCGCAGAGAACGGATTGTGCGTTGCATCCCATCGACCCGACTCAGCCTCCCACTGATACATCGGGAAGCGGTGCACCCAGCAGAAGGCGAGCACATCGGGATCCGCAAGCCCCAGTTCGAGCGCGACCTCTACGCGCAGGCGACCAAGCACCTCAGCGGAGAGGATGCGTGGGCCGGCAACGATAAGGAGTAGATCGCCATCCGCGTGCGTTGCTGTGCCGCCTGTAGCTGACCAGAGTGCGGCGGTCGCATCTGGCGAAAGGAACTTGGCAATCGGCGAACGAACCTCGCCATCCGGCTGTAGCGCAATCCACACAAGACCATTCGCGCCGTAGCGCTTGGCGCGCTCGGTCAGGTCATCAACGTCGGAACGAGTGATCCCGCCGCGACCTGCGACACGGATCGCGCGGATTCGCCCGCCGCTGGCGCGCGTCTCGTCAAACACCTTGAACCCGGTGCTCTCCGGGAGCGCTGCGCCAAGATCGATCAGCTCCATCGCGAAGCGAATGTCGGGCTTGTCGGACCCGTAGCGCTCCATCGCCTCGTCGTAGGTAAACGTTGGGAGCGGCAGTTGCTGAATTGGGCGATCTGGTCGAATGCGCTTCGTTACCTCGATCACCATCGCTTCGACATAGGCACGCACGCTGGCCTCGTCCACAAAGCTCATCTCAATGTCGAGCTGGGTGAACTCCGGCTGCCGGTCACCGCGGAGGTCCTCGTCGCGGAAGCAGCGGGCGATCTGGAAGTAGCGGTCAAAGCCAGCGACCATCAGGAGCTGCTTCATCTGCTGCGGCGACTGTGGCAGCGCGTAGACACTCCCCTGCTGCAATCGTGATGGCACGATGAAGTCGCGGGCGCCCTCAGGGGTCGACTTGATGAGGATCGGCGTCTCTACCTCGACGAATCCGTGCTCGTGATGCACCTCGCGAATGGCCTGCACCATCGCGCTGCGCAGGAGGATCCGGTCGCGGAGCGGTTCGCGGCGAAGGTCGAGGTATCGATACTTCAGTCGTAGGCTCTCGTCCACGGGGGCATCGGTGTCATTGATGTAGAAGGGTGGCGTCTTGGCCTGGGAGAGCACGGTGACGCTCTCGCCCGCGACCTCAATGCCGCCGGTGGCGAGCTTCTCGTTCTCGGTTCCTGCGCGTCGCGCTGCGACGGTGCCTTCAACGGCGATCACCCACTCGCTGCGCGCGTCGGTCAGTTCGGCGTGGGCCTCGGGTGCGACGGCCGCGTCAACAACCACCTGCACGATGCCGTAGCGGTCACGAAGGTCGATGAAGACGAGGCTGCCGTGATCTCGACGGCGATGAATCCAACCGGCGAGCCGCACGCGTCGACCGACATCGCTTGGGCGCAGTGCGCCGCAGACATCGCTCCGAAGGCCCGTGGTCAGCTTTGCCGCGTCGGTCATGCTACCCCTCGTTCTGCACTAGCCGAAGTGCTGCGGCGATCACGCCGCCACGCTCCGCTGGTTCCGCCTGGCTCGCCTTGACGAGATCTCGCAAGGTGAGGCGCCCATCTGGCTCAACGATGATGACCGCCAACGCGCCATCGCGCACGGCACCCTCTAGTTGCTTCCCAATCTTGCGCGTGCTGACGTCAGCCCGTGCGCTCGCCCCCGCGGCCCGGAGTTCGGCGGCGATCGCCACGCGGTTCGCCAGTGATTCGGCCTCAATGCCAGCGACAACGATGGCTGGACCAGCTGCGGCTGCGGGCAGGAGGCCGCGCGCCTCAAGCGCGAGCACAACACGGTCGATGCCGATGGCAAAACCGATTGCAGGGGTTGGCGTGCCCCCGAGTAGTTCAACGAGTCCGTCGTAGCGACCGCCGCCGCCGAGTGCCCCCTGCTGACCCTGCTCTCCAGGGAGCAGGTACTCCCACGCGGTACGGGTGTAGTAATCCAGTCCGCGTACCACTCGAGGCGCCGCAACAACGGTGACGCCGATCGTTGCCAGACCAGAGACGACGGCCGCATGATGCGCCGCACAATCGGCACAGAGGTGGTCGGTGATAGCTGGTGCAGTTGCTGCGCGCTTGACCGCCGCTGTCTCATTGGAGTCGAGGAGGCGCAGTGGGTTCGTGGTAAGTCGCGACTGATCTACCTCGCTCAGCTCCTGCGACACCGGCGTGAAGTGGGCGCGCAACGTCTCAACGTAGGCGGGGCGGCAGGCGGTACAGCCGACAGAGTTCAGGTGCACCTGCACATCGGTGAGGCCCAACTCTCGCAGATAGGCAGCACCAATCGCAATCACCTCCAGGTCGATCCCTGGTCCACCGTCGCCGATCGCTTCAATATCAAACTGCGTGAACTGGCGATAGCGCCCCTTCTGTGGGCGGTCGTAGCGGAAGAGCTGCGCAACCGTCGCAAGGCGCACGGGCTGCGGCTGGGAGCGCATGCCATGCTGGATGTAGGCCCGAACGGCGCCGGCGGTTGCCTCGGGTCGGAGCGCCAAGGTGACCGCATCATCGCCACGAGGCTCTAGTCGATAGAGCTCCTTCGCAACGATGTCCGAGGTGCCACCAACGGCGCGTTCGAAGAGTGCGCTCTCCTCCGCGATCGGTAGCTCAATGCGTGCGTACCCAGCAGCATCAGCCGCGGCCCAGGCTCGATCTGTGGCCCAGCCGTGCGCTGACGCGAGTGGCTCAAGTAGGTCGCGAAGACCGCGTGGAGACTGGAAGCCGCTCACTGGTGCTGCTCCCGTGAGACGCTGCGGACGCCGCGGACGCGCTCAAGTCGCGCCATCAACCTGGCGAGTTCACTAATGGAGCCGACGGCAAGGGTCATCAACATCTCCGCATTGGTTTGGCCTGTCGTCTGAACAGTAGCGGACAAGATGTTGACCTTCTGTTCCGCAACCACCTGGGTGATCTCTGAGAAGAGCCCGGTGCGGTCGAGCCCCTCCACGCGAATCGTTACTGGGTAGCTCTCGGTGGTGGCCGGGGTCATCTCCCACTCCACATCGATGAGGCGCGACGCCTCTCGGGCGGAGGTCGAGGCGTCGCAGCTGGCGAGGTGCACGGTGACCCCCTTGCCACGGGTAATGAAGCCAACAATCGGATCGCCTGGGAGTGGACGGCAGCAGCGGCCGAATCGCGTCAAGAGGTCGGGCACCCCCTTTACGCGGATCCCCCCCGTTCGCTCAGCCGGGGCGATCGCCGCAGCGCTCGTACTCAGAGGCAAGAGTGACTTCGCGTCGTCCGAGGCAACGCCGAGGCGCGAAACCACCTGCTGTGGGCCGACGGCACCGTAACCGATCGCCGCGTAGAGGTCGTCAACGCTCCCCTGGTTCATCTGCTTGGCGACCTCATCAATTCGCTCGCGGCCAATGGAGTCGAGCGTGGTGCGGGCGAGGCGGCGGAGTTCACGCTCGAGGGATTCGCGGCCGTGCAAAACGTTCTCATCGCGCTCCTGATGCTTGAACCACTGACGAATCTTGTTGCGCGCCTGTCGCGTTGTTGCGACATTCAACCAGTCACGACTTGGCCCATGCTTCCCGCGCGCCGTTACCACCTCAATGATATCGCCCGATTTCAGTCGGTACTCCAGCGGCACCAAGCGGTTGTTCACCTTCGCGCCTATGCACCGGTGGCCGATGTCCGTGTGCACGAGATAGGCGAAGTCAAGCGGCGTCGCGCCGGCGGGAAGCTCCTTCACATCGCCCTTTGGCGTAAATACATAAACCTGGTCTTGGAACACATCCAAACGAACGCCCTCGAGGAACTCAGAGGCGTCGGTGACGTCGCGCTGCCACTCGAGGAGTTGGCGTAGCCAGGCGAGTTTGGCGTCGTAGGCGGCATCCGGCTGTGTTCCATCCTTATAGCGCCAGTGCGCCGCAATACCGACCTCGGCAACCTCATGCATCGACCTGGTGCGGATCTGCACCTCAAGTGGGCGCCCGTCAAGTGCGACTACTGCCGTGTGCAGGCTCTGGTAGAGATTGTTCTTCGGCACGGCGATGTAGTCGTCAAATTGATTCGGAATCGGACGCCACACGCTGTGGACCGCGCCAAGGGCGGCGTAGCAATCGCGAAGGTTCTCGACAATCACGCGAATGGCGTACACATCATAAATCTCTGAGAAGTCGCTTGATCGCCGCGCCATCTTCTTGTGGATGGAGTAGAGGTGCTTCGCGCGGCCAGAGAACTCCGCCTCGATCCCAGCCCGCGCGAGTTCGGGCTTCAGCACGGCGATTGCGCGCTGCACGTAATCGGCGCGCATGTCCCGTCGTAGCTCGACCATGCTGGCCAGTTCGTGGTACCGCTCAGGCTCCAGCGCCTTGAAGGCGAGATCTTCGAGCTCCCACTTCATCTGCCAAATGCCGAGGCGCTCGGCGAGTGGTGCGTAGATCTCAAGCGTCTGCCGGGCGATGCGGCGCTGCTTCTCTGCTGGGAGTGCGGCGAGGGTGCGCATGTTGTGCAGCCGATCACCGAGCTTGATCAGCACCACGCGAATGTCTTGCGACATGGCCAGGAACATCTTGCGAATGTTCTCGGCGTGCTGCTCTTCTGCACTCATTGCGGAGAACTTGCTCAGCTTGGTAACGCCATCAACAAGGGTGCCAACCTCATCGCCAAAGCGCTCTGCGATCTCGGCGGTGGTAACCGATGTGTCTTCTGGGACGTCATGAAGCAGTGCAGCCACAAGGGTTGCGGCATCAAGGCCGAGGTCGGCAAGAATCAGCGCCGCCTCAGCGGGGTGCGTTACATACGGCTCACCCGAGGCACGCACCTGTGTGCCGTGTGCCTCAACGGCGAAGAGGAAGGCATCATCAACAAGTCGCGCCGCCTCAGCCGTGCCGATCCCCGCCGCCACCTTGTCGCGCAGCGCCTCGCGGAGTAACTCAACCGGTCGCGCGAGTGCGCGGACTTTGGCGATTGGATCCGCCGCAGGGCGCTTGGCCCGGGGCGTCTTCTCTACTGGCTGTGGCTCAATGCTCATAGTTTTGGAGAATAGCCGAGCGACGTGAGCACGCTGCGCGCCGCCGCCGCCTCATCCCAAGCCTCCTCAACGCCGTGGCGTTCAATGGTTCGCTCATGCCCCTTCCCTGCCAAAAGCACCACATCGCCCGGCTGGGCGGCGCCGATCGCCGCGCGAATGGCGGCCGCTCGGTCATGAAGGATCTCAACGCTGCTCCCCAGCTGCGGGGAGGCGGCGAGGAGTGCGGCTCGGATCGCCTCCCCAATAACGTTCGGATCCTCGCCCCGCGGGTCTTCATCCGCAATCCACACCGCATCGGCACCGGTTGCCGCTCGTCCAACCGCAGTGCGTCGACCAGGGTCGCGTTCACCTGCAGCTCCAGTAACGAGCAGGAGGCGCCCGCCGGGGTCACACATGCCACGCGCAACAGCAACTGAGGCGGTCAGTGACGGTCCAGTGTGGGCAAAGTCGACAATCACGCGGAACGGCTGGGTGCCATCGATCAGCTGACTGCGGCCAGGAGGGCCGACCTCGGCCTCAACTGCGGCGATCGCTGCGGGGAGTGGCAGGCCCCATGCGGCGACGAGGGTGAGCGCTGCGGCCGCGTTCGCCGCATTGATGCGACCAGGCATCGTGAGGCGCAACTCCGTCTTCACACCGTTGATCAGCACCTCGTGATCAGAGTAGGCGTCGAATCGAGCGACCTGCAACCCGGCCGACTCCGCCGCGTCCGCGAATGGCTGCACCGCAGGGTCGCTCGCATGCACCACGACGACACGCGGCAGTTGGTGCGCGCGACTCGCTGCGCTGCCCACCGTTCTCGCCACGAGCTTCGCCTTGGCGGCGCGATACGCATCGAGGCTCGCATGAAAGTCGAGATGGTCCGGCGAAAAGGTCGTATAGATTGCCGCGGCAAATCCGATCGCGCCGACGCGCTCCAGTTGCAACCCGTGACTGGTGCTCTCGACGACGGCCGCCTCGTCACCAGCCTCCACCATCTCCCGCAGTGCGCGCTGCAAGGCGGGAGCCTCTGGCGTGGTCTGATGCGCCGCGGCTGCTTGCTGGGTGCCGCCGATGCGACTGATCGCCGTTGAAATCAGGCCCGTTCGCAGCCCAGCTGCGGTGAGCGCAGTTGAGAGGAACGTTGACGTAGTGGTCTTGCCGTCGGTTCCGGTCACACCAATCGCAACAAGCTCTTCGGCTGGATCACCCTCCCACCATGCCGCCGCAGCGGCGAGCGCGGCACGCGCATCGCGAACCACGATGATCGGCACGCTTGAGGCGACCTGCTGCTCACTGAGCACTGCGGCTGCGCCACTCTTAACCGCATCGTCGACAAAACCTACGCCATCATGCACTCGCCCAGGACTGG
>CAIJIA010000035.1 GCA_903820655.1 uncultured Chloroflexota bacterium | reverse complement strand
CTTGTCCGCGAGGAACTGAATGTCATCAATGAGCAACACGTCGATCTTGCGGAAGCGCGAACGGAACGCCTCTGCGCCGCTCTGCTGAATGCTGGTGATGAACTCGTTGGTAAACGCTTCGCCGGTGATGTAGAGCACCTGACGCTTCGGTGAGCGCTCAGCAACCGCATTGCCAATGGCGTGCAGCAGGTGCGTCTTACCGAGGCCGGTGCCGCCGTACAAGAAGAGCGGATTGTATGCACCACCAGGTCGCTCAGAAACAGAGAGCGACGCTGCATGTGCGAGACGATTTGCTGCGCCAACAACGTAGGTCGCAAATGTGTAGCGAGCATTCAAGTTCGTTGTGCGCGTTGGCGCATCGCGATCAATGATGCGCACGCTCTCTTGTGGTGCGGTGACGCGCGGTGCCGTGTCGGCAGCGGCGACACCCTTTCCCTTGGCGGCGAGTGCGCCGTGTGCGTCGAGCTCTGCGTCACTCACCACTTCTACTGAAAGCGTGACGCTATAGCCAACAACCTTCGCCAACGTTTGTGCGATTAGGGAGCGATAGCGCTCATCAACCCAATCTTTTGCGAAGCCGGATTGGACGCCGAGAACAAAGGTGGCAGACGACTCGTCGACACGAAGGAGTGCGGTGCGACGGAACCAGGTCTCGAAGGTGGCCTGCGAAAGGCTGATCTCCAGCTCTCCGAGGACTGCGCGCCAGACCTGTCGTCGATCCATTCCGCAGCGCCCCCCTTTGTTCCGTTGGTGTGCGCCACCAACACTGCGGCAGAAGGGCGAAGCCGCCGAGGAGTCGGCGGTGCCACCCTGGTGCAAGTTTGAGTCTGTGCTGACCGGCTTACGCCAGCCCCTCCCACAGCCCCGGAAAAGAGACCAACCGACGGTGTGATGTCGTTCGGGCCCTTTGTGGGGAGGCGGAGAATAGCACCCGCGGCGCTTCCTGCAAGCCCAGGCTCACCTCAATTTTAGATACCCCCTAGGGGTATCTGGCTAAATCCCCGTTACAGGGGTCGGAATTGACACCGCCGCCCGCGAGGAACGATACTTCCCCTCTCAGAACCGCCCCCTTCGCGGCCTGAGTAAAAACCAGGAAGAACCCCTCGGGGGCCACCGCCGACGACGGCAACCGTGGCGCTTGAGACCACCGGATCGGAGCGATACCAATGAAGCGAACGTATCAGCCGAAGAAGCGCCAGCGGTTCCGCGAGCACGGATTCCGTAAGCGCATGTCGACAACGTCCGGCCGCCGGGTTCTTGCCCGACGCCGCGCACGCGGTCGCAAGCGCCTCACCGTCTGATCAAGGCGGCGCGTACGCGCCCCAGGAGCATCGACATGTTGCGCACACCCTCTGACTTCGCCGCGTTAAGCGCCGCACCCGGTGTTACCACGCCGCTGCTCGGCGTTCGCCATCGCACCGTCGCCGTCACAGAGCACACCGCGTCGCTCCGACTCGGCATCGCAACGAGCCGCAAGGTCGGGAACGCTGTAGTGCGTAATCGCATTCGCCGCCGACTGAAGAGCATCGCGCGCGAGCTTGCACCACAGGTGCGCCCCGGCGCAGAGATCCTGATCGGCGTTCGCACCGCGGCAAGCACCGCAACCAGTGAAGAGTTGCGCGCCGCACTCACTGAGTGCCTACGTCGCGCCCGACTCGTCGAGGCCTCGGCATGAACCTGTTGCGCCGCATCGTTGGTCTACCAGCCCTCGCTGGAACGCTGCTCATCAAGGCATACCGCGTGGTGTTCTTTTGGCTCCCGTCGAGCTGCCGCTTCGAGCCGAGCTGCTCGCGTTACACAGAGGAGGCGATCGTGAAGTACGGACTACTCAAGGGTTCATGGATGGGAGCCAAGCGCATCGCGCGCTGCTCGCCACTCAGCGTTGGCGGATTGGACCCAGTCCGATGAGCCGCCACACGCTGAAGGTCGTTGCGCTCCTTGGATTCGCACTGCTCTTGGTTGCCGCCTGCGGCGGTGCCGGCGCAACGGCGAGCGTGAGCCCAACACCACACCCACCGCTTGTT
>CAIJIA010000034.1 GCA_903820655.1 uncultured Chloroflexota bacterium | reverse complement strand
TTGGGCCGCTCTTCAGGGTGAAGAACTTTCCGAGATAGCCACCGATGCCGAGCGCGCGAACGCCCTGGTAGTGGAAGTAGACGAAGGCGACGAGCGCCAAGCCAACGGTGACGTTCACGTCGCTCGTTGGCGCCCGGAACTCATGCACTCGGCCAACCCCTGGAATCAAGCCGGACCAGTTTGAGACTGCAATAAAGAGGAAGCAGGCGAGGAAGAAGGTGATGAAGCGCTTCGCGCCTGGGCCACCGATCCCCATTGCGAATGAGGTGAGGCCCTCGATGGCGAACTCCAACACATTCTGCACGCCGCTCGGAATCTCCTTGAGTCGTCGTGCTGCAATCGTCAACGGAATAATCACGACCGCCATCACGATCCAGCTCATGATGATCGAGCCAGTGATTGACGGATAGAAGTCGAAGAGGGTGGCAACGTGATGCTCTTCACTGCCGAGATTGATCACGGCGTGTGGAACGATCGGCTCGAGGGCCTTTGCAATCACGCCGCCAGGAAAGCCTTCAAGGCCGGCGCCGTTCGAGATGATGCCAGCGAAGATGTCGAGGGCGAGTACGCCGAACGCGGCAAGAAGAAGGGTGCGCCTTGTTGAGCTCTTCTTCGCTGGTGCGACGCTCATTTAACCCTCCCGTTCAAACGTGCGGCGTCGCGTTGGCGCGCCTCACGTTCTCGCTTCGCTGCCTTCGTTGCAACGTCAAGTGCATCAAGGTGGCGCAACGTTCGCTGCACCAACCGTGCCGCGGCCACCGCGCCAGCGGTAAAGCCTCCGATGAATCCAAGGATCAGGAAGATCGGTTCGCTGTTGAGCTGACCGTCGATCCAGTGTCCGAGGAGTGCTCCACCGAGATTCGCGATGAGGAGGCTGATTCCGATCTGCGAGAAGAGGGCGAGATACGCACCCTTACCGATGTCGGTGGTCAGGCCCACAGCCTTATCGGGAATCTGCGGCGATTCTAGCGGAGGGTTGCCAAACTCGCGTTCATTTTTTGCGGTTGGCTCAGACGTGCTCATGCGCGGCGCTCCGCTCGTCGCGAGAGCCAGACGATCGCCCCGCCGAGCACGACGAGGAGCCCAGCAAAGGCGTACAGGGCGGCACTCGCGGTCAGTACCACCGCCCCAACGGAGAGGAGGAGGGTCACGCCATAGAGGGCGAGGACGGCGCCGCGGTGGCTGAGCCCCGCGTCGATGAGGCGCTGGTGAATGTGGGTCTTGTCGGCGCTATATGGGGAGCGCCCGGCCAACAGCCGCCCCACGATGACGAAGAAGGCATCAATGATGGGGACCCCCAGGATGAGGAGTGCGGCAACGACCTTGGCGGTACCAAGAAGGGAGAGGACCGCGAGGGCGTAGGCGACCGCCAAGATCCCACTCGTTCCCATATAGATAGAGGCGGGGTAGAAGTTGTGTCGCAGGAAGCCGGCCAGGGCCCCCGCCAAGGCGAAGCAGAGGGCGGCGAGGAGGGGGGTGGCCGGGAGGGCGATCACCCCCAGGGTGACCGCCGCGATCAGGGCGATCCCACCCGAAAGGCCGTCGAGTCCATCGATGAAGTTCATGGCGTTCTGCATGCCGAGCGCCCAGAAGAGGGTGAGGGCGAGCCCAGCGGCATCAGGGATAAACAGGTCACCTGCGCCGAACGGATTCGACAAGATCGCAATGCGGACGCCAAACAGGATCGGTACCGCCGCAATCACCAGCTGCCCAGCGAGCTGCCACCGCGCGCGCAGATCAAAGCGATCATCAGCAAGACCGATGACGCCGGCGAGCAGCACGCCAAGGAGGAGTGCGGCGATTCCGGAGGTTGGAAGCGGCGTGCCGCCCGTAAGACCGAGTGGCGCAGCAAGCATCGTTACCATCGTGCCAACCAAGAAGAAGGAGAGCGCAACGGCAAAGCCGCCGGCGCGCGGCATCACCGTGGTGTTGATGCGCCGATCGTTTGGCGCGTCGGCAAGGTTGAACGCAACAGCAACACGGCGCACCAGCTGTGTGCCCACAAGCGCAACCACTGCTGCCAGCGCGGCAATCGCGAGGTAGAGCGGAGCGTTCTCCATTAGCTCTCGCGTGCCGCTAGCTCCGCAGCATCGTTACCAGGAACGGGGAACTGTCGCGCCAACTTCACCACTTCGCGACGGATCTGCTCCAGCTTGGTGGCGTCTTCGCGCGCGGCGATTGCCTCAACCGACCACTGTGCAATCTGTTCCATTTCTGCGAGTCCCATGCCGCGAGTAGTTGCGGCCGGCGTGCCGTAGCGAACGCCACTCGTCACCATTGGCGAACGCGTCTCACCCGGAATGCTGTTCTTGTTGATCGTCACGCCGACCGACTCAAGTGCAGCGGTGGCCTCCTTGCCCGTCACGCCGAGCGGCGTCACGTCACAAAGGATCAAGTGATTGTCGGTGCCGCCCGTGATCACACCGAATCCGCGTGCGGCGAGCGCTGCAGCAAGTGCCTGTGCGTTCTCGAGCGTTCGCTGCATATACGCACGGAATTCAGGCTGTAGTGCCAACTTAAAGGCGACCGCCTTCGCGGCGATTACGTGCATCAGTGGCCCGCCCTGATTTCCAGGGAAGACGGCCCTATCGATAGCTGCCGCTTCATCAGCTCGCGCAAAGATCATGCCGCCACGCGGTCCACGCAACGTCTTGTGCGTGGTGGTGGTGACGTAATCGGCGTGTGGGAACGGGCTTGGGTGCAGACCTGCCGCAACGAGTCCGGAGATGTGCGCCATGTCAACCATGAGCTTCGCGCCAGCAGCATGTGTGATCGCAGCGAACTTTTCAAAGTCAAGAACGCGCGGATACGCCGATGCGCCAGCGATGACGACCTTCGGCTTCGCCTCATCAACGGCGCGCTGCACCGCATCCCAATCCACAAGTCCGTCATCGGCTCGTACGCCGTAGAAGGTTGGCTTGAACCACTTTCCAGAAATGTTGACCGACGCGCCGTGTGAGAGATGTCCGCCCTGATCGAGGCTCATGGCAACAAACGAATCACCTGGTGACATCGAGGCGGTGAATGTTGCGATGTTGGCGGAGGCACCAGAGTGCGGCTGCACGTTCACATGTTCGCTGCCAGCAAAGAGTTGCAGTGCGCGGTTGCGCGCAAGGTTCTCCGCCTCGTCAACAAATTCACAGCCGGCGTAGTAGCGCTTCCCTGGGAGGCCCTCGGCATACTTGTTGGTAAGGATGGAGCCCTGCGCCTCGCGCACGGCGGCGTAGGTGTAATTCTCGGAGGCGATCAGCTCAATGTGGTCGCGCTGACGCACCGCCTCTTGCACGAAGATGGCGTCAAGCTCAGGGTCAACCTTACGAAGGCTCAGGTTCATCAACGGATCGTGTGCCGCGTTGCTCATGGTCCCCTCCCTCTTCTGTGCCCAGCTACGGGTGCGTGACCCCTATTCTCCCGCTGATCCAAGGATCAGGCGCTCAATCATGCGCGCTGCACCGTGCTCTTCACAACGGGGTGCCTCATATTGGGCCACCGCCCGCACCGGGCCGGGCGCTCCGGCCATCGCCACCCCGTGTCCGGCGACGTCGAGCATCTCCAGGTCGTTGTACTGGTCGCCGATCGCCATCACCTGGCCGAGGGGGATCTTGAGGCGGCGGGCCAGCCAGCGCAGCGCCGTCCCTTTATTGACCCCGGGGGCGGTGAACTCCAGGTATTCGGGGTGGCTGATGGTCACATCGAGCTCCCCGGCGAAGGCGGCTCGGGCGCGATCCAGCACGCCGTCTACATGCCCCTCGGGGGCGTGGGCAACCACCTTGGAGAGGTGCAGCTTACGCTCAGCAAGGTGGCTACTGAGGTCTGGCACCGTGCCCAGACGCTTCAGGGCATCCCCCTTCAGCCAGGTTTCGTACTGCCGGACATGCGGGTCGCGGACATCAAAGCGCAGGTCGTCGCGAATCACCGCGTGACCCCACAAGTTGTTCTGGCGACACCAGGCGACCGCCTTGGCGCCGAGGTAGGCGGGGAAGGGGAAGTGCCGGATCATGCGACCCGAGCCCGCCTCGCCCTTCGCCGGAATCTCGCGCGCGATTGCCCCTTGCATTCCGATGAGTGGACCATCGAGTCCGATCTGATGCGCGTACTCAATAAGTGACGGCACGTTTCGCCCTGATGAGATGGTGGCGATCACTCCTTTGGCGCGCGCCGCGCGAATCGCATCAATGGTGCGCTCGGCAATGACGCCGCCGTGCGGCAGCAGCGTTCCATCGAGATCCATAACGAGCAGTCGAATTGGGAGTGTCGGCTTCGCTGTCATCGCGCGCGACCCGCTCCGACGAATTTCAGCCATGCGGTCGCGACCTGAAAGGTCACCGCGAATCGCCACGCGCCAACCGATGCCGAGGCCATCAGCGAGTCGCGCAACGTCGTCG
>CAIJIA010000033.1 GCA_903820655.1 uncultured Chloroflexota bacterium | reverse complement strand
CAGCTCGCCACGAATTGCACCGAGCACGAGCAGCACGACGAAGCCGACGCCAAGCTCAATGACCAGGAACGTGTCGTTCCCCACCCCCGCCGAAAGGACGTAATCCGACGTTGTCGATCCGAAACCCCATGCGAGTGAGGCGCCGATCGCGCAAAGGATCCCGACCGTTCGCCGGGAGGTTCCGCGAGCCGCGCCCGCGGTCCCCCCAGCGATACTCATGCCTTCGGCTTGACCCAGTTCGGCATCTCGGCCTCAAAGACCGGGAGCGGAATCTGGCCGTGTCCAATGGCGTGATCGTGGAACGACTTGATGTCGAACCTGTCGCCGTCTCGCTTCTCGATTGCGGCGCGCGTGCGCTGAATGGCACGCTGCCCAACCTTGTAGCAGAGCGCCTGGGCTGGCCAAGCGATGTAGCGGTCAGTCTCGATCTCGGCGTCGGTTCGTGGCAGCCCAACGGACTCCATGAACGCCACACCCTTGTCACGGCTCCAGCCGAAGGCGTGGAGGCCGGTGTCAACGACGAGTCGCGCCGCGCGGTGCGCCTGACCCTGAAGCATGCCGAAGCGCTCCATCTCGTTGCGATAGAGGCCGAGCTCATCGGCGAGTCGCTCCGAGTAGAGGCCCCAGCCCTCAACGTAGGCGTTCCCCGCAAGGTGCGAGGCGTGCTTGCGCAGGTCTGGCAAGAACTCCAACTCCATCTCCAAAGCGATCTGGAAGTGGTGGCCTGGGATGGCCTCGTGATACGTGGTTGGCGCAAGGGCGTGCAAGAAGCGTGACGGCAAGTCGTAGCCGTTCACGTAGTACGTCCCTGGGCGCGAACCATCAGCCGCAGGGCTGAAGTAGTACGCCGCTGGTGCGTCCTTCTCCTTGAAGTCTTCGACCGCCTTCACGTCGCAGCCAGCCTTCGGGAATCGCCCGAAGACCTTGCCGGCCTCGGCGTAGCCGCGCTCGATGTCTTCTTTAATGCGCACGATGAGCGCCTCTTTCGACGCGGCGACGTTCGTTGGGTCGCTCTCGGCCGCATCGCGCAACTTCTCAATGGAGCCGCCGAAGCCAAGCTTCGTCGAGATGACCTTCATCTCTTCCTGGATATCGGCCCACTCCTGGAGTCCGATCTCGTGGAGCTCCTTCGGATCAAGCTGCAGACCGGTCCAGCTGCGAATCGCCACCTTGTAGAGCTCGGCGCCGTTTGGTGCGGAGCAGAGGCCTGGCACCTCACGCGCCTTGGTGCGGTAGCTACCGCTGACCGCCTCGTAGTAGCGCTTGATCTGTGGGTCAACATACTCGGCAACGATCTTCTCGAGCTCGGCTCGCTCAGCGTCACCGGCAACATTCGCTGCGGTCACGATCGGCGACTGCGCAGTCGGGATCGCCATCAAGCCTTCAAGCTGAGCGATCAGTCGCTCCGTTGAGATCTTGGAGGCAACGAGGCCGCGCTTCTCCGCCTCATGCACGCGCGCAATGGCCTCGTCCATGAACTTCGGGAAGGCCTTGAGTCGGCTCACCAGCTTGGCGAACTTCTCAGGGGTCTTCGCATCCTGGAAGGAGACAATCTGCGGCAGGAGCGTCTGCACCCCATCCATGTGATCGACCGAAGAGAGGAGGTCCATGCGGTGATCGTCCTTCTCGATGGCAATCGAGCCACCGACCGCGATCAGGTCGCGCGTGATCTTCCACTCGATGTCGAGCCCCTCGTCACCAATGGCCTTCGCCGCCTTCGAGTACTTCTCCCACATGGCGCGGTCGCGCAGGCGCGAAGCGTCCGAGGTGTCATCAAGTGCGCCGTCGTTGACCTCAATGCCGAGGAAGGTCCCCCAGATTGGAGAGTGCGAGAGCATCTCTTTCCAGAGGTCGTCGGCGAGGGTCTTGACCGCCTGGTCGTTCGCTGAGAGTGGCTTCGACACGATTGGACTCCTCCCGGACGGACCGGAACTCTGGCTCACGCGGTCGGTGAGCGTGGCGCTCAGGATAGGGCGTCTGGCGGCTCCACGGGGGCGCTGTCGCCCGCTCCCCAGCCGAGCGAGGTGAGGTCCAGTTGTGCGGCATGTCGCTGCGGCGGTTCGGCCCCGAGATGCCCCTCAAGGTCGGCGAGGCGTGGTGCCTCAAGGCGCGCCAGGGCGGCGACGCGATCGGCGGCGAGGAGGTGCCAATTCCCCACCTCCCAGGCGGTGGCAAGGCGCTCATCGCCCGCCAGGCGGAGCTGCAGGAGCGGCACCAGTGCTGGCGCCAGCACAAGGAGGCGGACCACCTCGCGATCACTGGCGATCTGCGCATGGCGCCCCAAGAGCAGCTCGCCAATCGGGAGTGGGCCGGTGACAACTTCGCAGAACAAAATTACTCGGCCGCGGCGATAGAGCACCGCATCCACCGCGTCGAATGCGTCGCGGTCGGAGCGCGTTCGTAGCGGTGGTGATGAATCGATTGGATCAACGGTGGTGCGCGCGCCGAGCGTCCGCTCGCCGACCGTCTGCGCAGCGATACCTGGAGCAACCGCAGCGTAGAGGCCCATCCGGGGGCCGAGCTCCAATAGCCCAGCAACAGCGGCGAACCGTTCGCTCGCGAGATCGGCCCGTGATGCGCGTGCTGTTCGAACGCCATCGACCATGCTGGTGTACGCCTCCAGCATCGCGCTGCGCAGCTCTGGACTCATGCCAACAGGATCGGCATCGAGTGCCACGAGGGCCTCATCAACACCCTCTCCTGCGCTGAGTGCGTCAACGAGCGCGAAAGCGGCGGCATCGGCGCGATCGGCGGCTGGGGTTGCCAGGCGCTCACGCTCCGCCCGCCCTTCCACAAAGATGCGTCCGTCAGCCACGGCGATCAACTGATCAAATGAGCCGGCGGGGCGGAGCGTTGCATGCAGATCGACAACACCGCGCAGCTCTTCGGCAAACGCTGCTGCATCGATCAGCTCCCCTGCTGCATGTGCTGCACCGGCGCGCGCCGCTGCGTAGGCAGGAAGGATCTGTCGCGGCGTAACGGGCTCACCGTGCGCGACCACCAGGTCACTGATGAGTGCAATCTGACTACGGGGCTGCAGCTTCTGCAGCGCTGGATCGCTCAACCGCGCCGTCACGGTGATCCCAGGGCTTCGGTCGTCGTCGAGACGACGGGTAACGCTGCCTGCACCTCCCGCAAGGCTGATCGCCGTCAAAACACCGGCCAGCTGTTCAGGGTGATCATCAAGATCAATGACCAAGAGCGGGTCATGGCGCATCAGAGGATTCATCGCGACCAGGAGTCGCGCCAGTGCCGCGGCGATTGTCACTGCGCTATTTGATTGCAGCGCGACAAGGAGTGGGTCGGACTCACTCTGTTCGCCAGCCCAACGGGCGGCAAT